>DLYJ01000249.1 GCA_003447785.1 Treponema sp. | reverse complement strand
AAACTCTGCGGCACATTCTACCGTGCAAACTTACAGCCGGGCACTCCTGAACTTTCTATAAACGTAAAGGATAACGCAGGCAAACCTGTTACTTCTAAACATACTTCCAAGAAAGAAGGTAACGCAAAAGTATTTATTACTACTGTTGGTGAAAATACTTACGCAAGCGGCATGAACGTAGTTATTCCTCATGGTGCGGGAAAGGGCAGTGTTCCTCTTGCAGTCAGTGTTGTTTCAGACTTTAAGGTTACCGGAATTAACTGGACAATCAGCGGTGACAAAATACCAGGCGGTGACGAAAAACAGTCAGGCAAGGTTGATGTAAAATCAATCAAGGCTGTAGATTCAACACATTACGAAGCAGTAATCGCTCTGGGCAATCTGCCGAGCCGCATTACCCGCGTAGACATCGTTGCAGAAACAGAAAAGGGCAGTGCCGCATATAAGGGAACAATCAATGTTATCCGTGAACGCGGTCCTGAACTGATTGATAACACAAAGAAACTTTACTGGGCTCCGTCAGCTGACGCTAAATGGGACGAAGTTAACGGCCGTTACGCTTTGAGCCGCGGAACAAACTTCGGCGGATTTGCAAACGCACTTGCACCGCTTACAGTAAGCCTTTCTCCGGCTCAGAAGGGGCTTTCAGTTACAGCCGACGGAAACTTTGTATACATCACTGCAGAAAATGAAGGACTCTACAAAAACGTAACTGTCCGCGTAAGAGACAGTCAGGGAGTAGAAATTGTTTCTTCTCCGGTAACACTTTTGATTGATGACGAAAAACCTTCTGCAGAAATTGTTGCTCCTGAATACCGCAAATGGGTTCAGAAGAACACAAGCCTGAGCGTAAAAGCCAGCGATTCAAACGGAATCTCACTTGTTGAATACTCAACTGACGCAGGCGCCAGCTGGAATTCATGCAGGGCTGAAGGCGCATCAACTTTCACCGCTACAATTAATCTTGACGGCCGGGATGACGGAATCATTCCTGTTGATGTACGGGTAACAGACGCAGCAGGCAAACAGACATTTACTCAGACTGTAATTCAGAAAGATACAGAAATGCCGCAGGTTGAAGTAATTGAACCTTGTGTAGAAGACATCGTTAACGGTGAAAACTTAATTGCATTCATCGTAAAAGATAACGGACACCTTAACCGCGCAGAATATGTTGGACCAAAAGAAGGAAAAACAACTCCTGCTCCGGTAGATGTTCCGCTGGGACCAATGGTAGTAACTCATATCGGTACAGCAGACAAACCAATCAACGATCTGATGGTATTCAACTTCTATGATGAAGTAGGAAACGTTGCAACTGTACGTAAATGGGACTTTATCATTGACCAGAAGAGTGACCTTCCGGTAGCAGAAGTTCACCTTCCGGAAGAAGAAGCAGTTATTACAACTGACTTTACAATTTCCGGAGTAGTAATTGATGATGATGGTCCAAGCAGAGTATGGTACAAGATTGACAAAGGTCAGTACCAGCTTGCAAGTGAAGAGTTTGGAACAAGTTTTTCAATCGATGTTCCTCTCAACACAATGACAGATAACGAACACTCAGTTACAGTTTATGCGGAAGACCTTAACGGCGTTAAGGGACCGGAATTTGTACGCAACTTCAAAATCTCCCTGGAAGAGCCGAAGGGTGCGGTTGTAACTCCACCTATCGTAGAAACTGTAAAGGGCTGGGTAAAACTCAGCGGTTACGCAACTGATAAGAACGGTATCAGCAAGGTTTATATCTCGGTTGATAACGGTAACACTTATAACGAAGCAAAGGGTAACTTTGCACATGAAAACGAACGCTCTGACTGGACATACGAATTTGATACCCGGGTAGTTCAGGACGGAACTCACGTAGTATTCATGAAGGTTGTAGACTGGTTCGGAATCGAAGGTCTGTATTCATCTCTGATTAACATTGATAATACGGCTCCAAGCATCAACCTTGAACTCCCACTGGACGACTCAAAGACAACAAAGATGTTGTTCTTCTCAGGTCAGACAACAGACAACATCGGTCTTGAAAAACTTTATATAACAATCCGCTCTCTCGACGGAAAGACTGTAAGTTCAAAACTTGCACACATCGACCTTGTACCTGGCGAAATCATTACCCAGTCAATCGATATGTCTTCTCTCGACAACGGATTCTACAATGTTGAACTTACCGGACAGGACGCTGCAGACAACATTACACACGTAAGCCGCAACGTTCAGCTGAACAAGAATTCTCCAATGGCCAAGGTAGACCTGCTCTATCCTCTCAACGGTGAATTTGTACAGGGTGTATTCAACATCTACGGTACTGCAACAGCAGAAATCAACATTGAAAATCTTGAACTCTTTATTGACGGCGAAAAGGCTGCAGAAACTACAATCAGCCCGAGCGGATACTACAAGTTCAATTTGAGTCCGGAACTTATTACGGACGGTCAGCACAAGATTCAGGTTAAGGCAAATCTTGCCAACGTAACTTCGATTCTGTCAAATACACAGTACGTTAACTACAGTTCTGTAGGTCCTTGGGTAACAATTGATAACTTTACATACGGAGACTTTGCAATCGAGCGTCCATACATTATTGGTAACGCCGGATACGCAATTTCCGAAGAAGAACTTATCGCAGCAAAGGCTAAGGGCGCTTCTAAAGAAATGAAGGCTGCCGTAGAAGCCAAGGCTGTTGAAAAGGTTGAACTTTCATTGAACAACGGTAAGTCATTTACCCAGGTTTCTAAAGCAGGAAAATGGCGCTACCGAATTGAAAACGAAGATATCGCAGAAGGTTACCACTTCCTCCTGGTACGTGCCACAATGAAGAACGGCGAAAAGGCTGTTACAAGAACAATCGTACAGGTAGATAAGACTAAACCTACAATCAAGCTCATTAGCCCGGGTGAAGGCGGAAGATTCAATCAGTCACTTGAATTCAGCGGACTGGCACACGACGACGTAGCTCTCAAGAACGTTACACTTGCCCTCCGTAAGGGTGACAAATCAAGTTACGAAGTTCCTGCATTTATCCAGGGTCTGTACCTTGACTGGCACTTCTGGGGTGCTACATTGTTCGATATTGGTGCCGGACTTTCATTCTTTGATGACAACGTTCGCCTCCAGTTCCAGTGGGGCCAGTTTACACAGGCTCAGCGCGATATGTTCAGTAAGACATCTATGCGTTACGGTGGTGACAGCATCTTTGGTGGTAAGATTCTTGCCAACGTTGCTTACATTCCGTTCATGTACTTCCTTGGACGTGACTGGGAATGGCTGTCAGCAAACGTAACAGTCGGTGCTAACTTTACACGATTCAACGAATCAGGTTCAGGAAAGGCCCAGATCCTTTCAGCACTTCTTGTTCAGCTGGAGTTCCCGCGAATCTCATTTGCTAAACAGAAGATGTTCAGAACCATTGCATTCTACACTGAAGGTCAGTTGTGGTTCATTCCAACCGACGTTAACAGTACGGTCGATATCAAGAATATTGTACCTCAGATATCAGTCGGCCTTCGTGTAAATGTGTTCTAACTTTTGCTCGGCATCCGTGCCTCGCCAAAGTTGACAAAAAGCTCCGCTTTTTGCGGTGTGAGGCTGTAGCTGCCCATCCGTGGGCAGTGGCATCCGTGCCTCGCCAAGGTTGACAAAAAGCTTTCGCTTTTTGCGGTGTGAGGCTGTGGCTGCCCGTCCGTGGGCAGTGGCATCCGTGTCGCGCCAGGTTGGATAAAAATTAACTGCCCGTTCGCGGGCAGTTTATGTTGTTTTAAATAAACTGCAGGCATTGTCCTCATATATGTGCTGCAGTCAATTGTATATAAAAAAGTAGTTGGGGGTTAATTATGAAAAGTGTTTTAACAAAACTGGTAGGCTTAGCAGGCATTATTGCAATTCTTGCCCTTACAGGCTGTAGTGAAGGTGTCGGACTCGGCGAAAGTGTCGATACGGAATCTCCTACACTGTCCATCACCTATCCGCCTCTTGGCTCGGCAATTATGGAAAACTTTGTCGTTGCCGGAACATGTGGTGATGATAAAGCCGTAACAAAGGTAGAAGTTACCTTAAAACGAATCGACAAGGAAACTAAAATTGTAGAAACCCGCGATGCAGAAATTGCCTCTGACCAGAAATCATGGCAGATTGAATTTAACCCGTTCCTGGGAGACGAAGAACTTGGTTATAACGGCTGGACCCTGGCCGACGGTAACTATGCGGTAGACGTAATCGCCTACGATAATGCAGGCCACAAATCAGGTCTTGCTTCCACTTCCTTCGAAATTGACAACACTGCCCCATTCTTTGTTTTATCAAGTCCTGCAGTAGTTTATGGTTCATCAAACTTTACTGAACTTGGTTCCGTATTTGCAGTTGAAGGTACAATCGTTGACGACCACTCAATCGATGAGATGGAAGTTAATATTTTTGATTCAACCGGTACACAGGTAAACTCAACCCCTTATATTGAAAATGACATTGCCACAGCCGGCGGAACAAGCGTTCAGATTGCACGCTATATCGAAAACGGAACAACTACTGTAAACCAGCGTTACGAAGAAATCTATGATGTTTCTTCAATCCACTACGGTACGACAGAACAGTATTATTGTTCAATCAAGCTGACTGATAACGCAAAACTTTATCAGGATCCGGCTGACTCAGGCGTAAGCAAGGGTAACACAACAAGCACTGTTTATCTTTACGACGATGTTTACCAGTCTCTCGTAAGCGACAAGGCCGGCAAGGGACTTTCATACGCTGTATTAAAGACAATTCTTAATAAAACTGCCGCAGAAACAGTTACAGGCACAAACGGCGCTGTTTCTACTTCAAGCGAAATTCTTTCAGCCCTTACAAGTGCAGCAAAAAACACCGGTTTAAAGGATGAGGCACCTTCATTCTCACTCAACCCGGCTGCAAACCCGACTTATGCGGTAAGCGGCTTCCAGTATGATTTTACAGACGGCTTTATTCCTCAGGACGGTTCTGCCGGCGGTACAATCACTGTAACTGCAAGCATGGGTCTTGATGATGTTAAACTCCTTCCTCAGACTATGAAAGTCTGGATTATTGACTCGGGCACCACTGCGCTCACAGAAACTGAGCTGGATTCAAAAATTCAAAAACTTACAGCACTCACAAAGGCTGCAATGTATCAGGATGCAGAAAATCCCACAAAAGCAACTCTTGAATTTGATGAAGAAACACTTACAAATATTAAAAATGAAACAGGATTTGTTCTCCTCTATGATTACAAGGATTATTCAAAAGGTTCTGTAAGTTCTGTAACAATCCCTGTTGTATTGGATAAAGATATCATATCCATCGTTCAGGATTACTACTACTTTGTGGCAGTAACCGGTAACGATGCTGACCTTGTTGAATTCAGCCAGAAAAACTACTACGGTTTCCATGGTCAGGCAGCAGGTACTCCACCAACAGTCGCAATCAACACTCCGACAAACAATTCTTCTCAGGCAACCTCGGAATTTTCATATACAGGTAAAATTACAACAAAAGAAACTCCATTCAAGTCACTTGAATTAAAACTCACTGTAGAAGACGAATCTACAGGTACAACCCTGGATGATTATATCTACGTAAAATCTACATATAATTCAAATACAAAAACATGGAGCAATGTGGCAGGTCTTACCATCGCAGCCGATGGAACATGGACATTTACTCCAAGCCAGGCAGACAGTTACACAAAAATCGCTGCAGGCGAGGGTGCTGATTATCTCTACACACTGTATGCATTGGTAACTTCTACTTCAGGTCAGTCGGGCGAAAAAGAAAACAATGTGCGTATCGATAGAATTACACCTGTTGTTGAATTTACTGCAGTTACTCCTGTAATTGAAGGTGATAATTTCTATGATGGAGCAGCAGACAAGAATCACACTTACGTTAACGGAAGTATTGAATTCAAGGGTTCCATTGCAGAAAATTACATTCTCAAGAGCATGTGGTACAAGATTTTTGTAGGCGGTGAAGAAGTATATACTTCTCTTGATCCGGACAATCTTGTCACAAAGACCTCATTCAACAATAAAATTGATACAACAAAATATACAGACGGAAAGGAAATTGAAGTTATTGTATATGCAGAAGACATTGTAGGTCACGTTGGAAGTGCAAGTACAAAGGCATACAACAAGGAAATCTACGCCCTCGACGAAAACATCGTAATCAATCAGGATACTGATAAGCCGCAGATTAAGTTCTCTAACGCTGATTCAACAGTAACTGATGTTTCAGGCATTGATTCAACTACAAACTTCTTCAGTTCAACAAATAAAAACCTGCTTGCAAACCTGAGCGATGATGACGCAATTGCAAGTGCAACAGTTACCTTCTATGCAGCCGACGGAACAACTAAAGTCGGAACTGTAGAAAAGACTGGTAAAATCAGCCAGCTTTCTGCTGCAGTTCCATCAGAAGAAGGAACATACTTTGCAGTGGTGAGCGCAAAAGACTCCAACGGAAAAGTTGCAACATCAGAGAAGTTCTGCTTTGTAGTAGATAATGAGGGGCCGTCAATTTCTACAACAAAGCTCAACGGCTACTACGGTACAGGCGACACCGCAATTGAATTTACAGTTACTGCAAGCGACCAGCTTCTGGACAGCCTGACAGTTGGCGTAAAACATGATAATACAACGGTTGAAAACCTGGCCGCAAATTACGTAAATGTAAAAGAGTCTACAAGTACTTCTACAATCAAGTCATACACAGTTCGTGTAGCACTCAAGGATGGTTCGGGTAACTGGACAAACAACGGTTCATGGATCTTTACTTTGACCGCAGAAGACAAGGTTGGACGCTCAACAGTAGTAAACACAATCCCACAGACTGTTGATACAAACCCTCCGACACTTGAAATCACCCAGGAACCTTCCAACCGCTTCATCGATAAAACTAGCTCCCAGATTTATAAGGGATCTTATGTTGAAAGTGATACTGAGTCAGGAATCGCAGGTGTTTATTACACAATAGTTTCTCAGGGTGCAGACGCTCCTACTTACACAGCTGGAGAAGGTTCACCATGGAAGGATGTTTCCTTTAAGGACGGTACATGGACTGCATACGCAGACTTTGGACAGCTCATTGAAAGCAACAGCTATGAGGTTTATTTTGCCGCAGTTGATAACTCAGGCAACATCGGTTCTATAAAGGGAACTGCTGTAACACTGGATTCAAGTGCACCGGTTGTGACTGCCAATGCAGTCGGCTGGAATGCTGCACGTACAAAGGCAACAGCTTCCGGTACTGTCACAGAACTCAATCTTGAAAGTATTACAGTAAGTGTAACCGCAACAGGTACAAACGATTCCAACCCTCCGACATTCTATCTTGGAGATGCCGTAAGCGGTACTCGGCTTACAAAGGGAGAGGAAAATTATTCAGGAACATTTGAATATAATTCAACAGACAACAGTGCTTATATCTCATCTCTCAGCACAGGCTCTGCTGCCGGATACAGTTACAGCTTTACGGGTGACGGTTCTTACATCGTTACAGTAAGTGCAAAAGACAAGGCAGGTAAAACAGAGGAAGCTTCTAAAAAGCAGTTTACATTCGACATGGACAGCACTGCTCCGACAATTACCGTAAACAATACTCTTGCTTCAACTGGAGCAGAAATCTTTGACCAGGAAACTTACACATTTACAGGTACCTGGTCTGATAACCTTGCAGGAACAAAAGAACTTCATTACACGGTAAACGGCACTGAACAGGCTGCTATTACGTCATTTGCCGGACAGACTAACTGGCGTATTGAAGATATTCCACTTACTGAAGGCTCAGACAAATCATTTACATTCTGGGCAACTGACCAAAACGGAAACATTTCTGATGTAACTTCATTCACCGGAATTACAGTGGACTTTGCAAAACCTGTTATTGCAACAACATTTGCCCTCAACTCTGCCGCACGGGACAGTATCCCGACTTACATTGCAGACGGTGCAACCCTTGTAATCAGCGGTGCAATTACAGAAAGCAGCGGATTGAGTTCAATTGATGTAGTGGCAAAGAAATCAGGAACTACAGTTGCTTCCGGTAACTCAGGTTACACCCTGGCAGCAGACAAAGCCGCAAAGACATTTACAATCACTCTGGTTGGAGGCAGCGCTTCCAACGGTTCATGGACATTTGACATTACAACAACAGACGTTGCAGGACGCGTTTCTAAAACAACAAGCCTTGCAACAGAAGTTGATATGACACCTCCAGTATGGAAAAACAGCTGGACCGAAAATGCGGTAACAAAGTACTTCCAGGTATCCGGCAAGAACCACGTACTTGCTTCAGGACATAACTGGTATAACGGCGCATCACTTAAGTTTGACGGATGCTTTGAAGAAACAGGCTCTGGTGTAAATCAGATTTACGCATGGGTAGCCGCTCCTGGTGCTGCCGCTCCGGCCACAGCTGATACTTCAACTGCAACAAGTTCATTTGTTGGAACAACATCTAACGGATACCACACATGGAGTTCAAATATCGGTGAATTTATTGCATCAAGCACTCCAAACAGCGTTTACTTTGTAGCCGTTGATAATGCAGGTAACACAAGTGCCGTTCAGCAGGTAGAAATCTACCGTGATGAACTTGCTCCTGTTATCGATACAGACGCAGGAACAGTTCTTACAAACGGCGTTCTGGATATTTCTCTCAGCGGAACAGTAACAGACGATGCTTCGGGTGTTGCTTCCGTTGCATTGAACTTTACATACGGTGCATCTTCAACATGGGAAGGAAACGCAACTCTCGATACAAGCGTAACTCCTGCAACATGGAGCGCAACAATTCCAGCTTCAGTTCTTGCAAACCTTACTTCAGGAACTGTATATCAGGTTAAGGCAGTAGCCCTTGATAATGCCGGAAACAAATATAACGGAAACGCAATTAAGATCGACGTTGATACAACTGCTCCTGTGGCTAAAATCAGTTCAGCCCTGAGCCGTACAACTGGTCTTAACGGAACAAATACTTTGAGCGGTACCGTAACAGACGGACACAAACCTGTTTCATTCAAGCTGTTCTATACACTGACAGATCCATCTTCTGCAACAACTCCTGCTGACAACAGCGGAAAACCTGCAGGCTGGACTCAGATTGGAGACGAAATTACAACTGAGCAGGATATTTACAACTGGAGCGGATTTGACTTTGACTTTACGGCAAAATCTGCCGCAGCAAGTGCAGCAGACGGACGGGATACAGTTTACATTCTGCCTGTTGCCGTAGACGAAGCAGGTAACTGTAACGCTTACACTAAGGCAAACAACGGAACAATTTCATGGAACCTGAGCCCTCAGGCAACTGGTGCCCAGTGGGAAGAATTTGCCGTTGATTTGAGCAAAGACAGACCTACAGTCAGGTTCTCTGACCTTACAGATTTGTCTGCTGGCGGAGATGCTTCTAAACTTATCATTAAGAATTCAACAGGCGGTAAGATTACAGGTCTTGTAACTGATGATGACTCAACAACAGAAAAGGTAGTTGAGACATTCATTATCAGCAGTTCTGAAATTGCAAGCGCAGACGGATTTACCGTTACAACATCAGGAGATGTTGTAACTGCAACAGCAGACGGTAAGGGAACTACCACATACAACAAGACAAGCGGTGACTGGACATATACACCGCCAAGCGAAGATGACGGAAACAAGACTGTTTATATCTACATTAAAGATAATAGCGGTCATGTATTCTATTCAACTGCGACAGCAGCAGGATACACTGTATACAATAATCCACGCTTCCAGGTTAAGAACGGAACTGTAATGGATAATAAGGCAGTATTAACTTATAAGTCAGATAATAACTCGCCGTCGGTTCAAAGCATCCAGGTTGCATACAGCGACTCAAGTTCAATCGCAGATAACGCAGCATTTGCTGACTTTGCCGCTACAACAAAACTTGGCGGTAAAGTACGCAGATACGCACGCTTTAAGGTTACTGCAAAAGACTCAAACGGTATCGATGATATCGACCTTGAACTTACAGGAACTCTTGCTTCCGGCGCTGCAGCTCCAGCTGTTACAATGACAGGTACAACAACAACTGACAACACAGCAACTTCATGGCTTTCTTCTGTTGTTGACCTTGAAAGTTTTGCAAGCGGATACGTTTCTGTTAAGGCAACTGCAACAGATACAAGCAGTATGACAGGTAACGGTAACAACTCATTCTACTGTGACCAGGATGTTGAAACAGAAAACTTCATGGTAAACAACCCTGCCGCAACGAGCAACGGAACAAATGAAGTTTCAAACGACATTTTGACTTCTACAATTTCAATGGCAGGTTCTGCAACAGAATCTCTCGGTGCCGGAATTGCAAAGGTAAGCTGGCTTGTTCCTCCTTGCGATGAAAACGGAAACGAAGTAACTTACGCAACAATCATTGCTGACCCGGATAGTTATTCATGGAGAAGCTATAAGTCTTCTGACACATACACTCAGTGGAAGTTTGCATTTGACGGCGGAACAAATACAGAAGACGACAAAACTCACAACCCTACATTTGAAACAATGTGTAACACTGCAAATACTCCAAAGGGTTATTACATGACTGTAAGCAGCGGTGTTTACACAATTCCGGTTTACTTTATGATTGAAGATGAACTGGGCAATGTAGGCTTTGTAGGCAACTACCGTCTGCGCTATAACCCTGATGCCGACAGACCAAGTTCTTCAATTCTTGATCCGCAGACCGGCGCAACAGTTGGTGACCGAATCCGTATCACGGGTAGTGCAGAAGACAACGTAAGCGTAAGCGCAGTTTACCTCCAGATTAGTTCTGTCAAGGATTCAACTACCGGAGAAATCACATGGTCTTTAAGCGATGCTGTTCTTGCAGCCGCTCAGACTTACGGTGACGATAACAGTGATTCAACATATCTTGATGTAACAACTCTTCCAAATTCAGGAATTAAAAACGTATACAATGCAGATACCTGTCCAACCGGTGTTGAATCAACCTGGTGGGGTATTAAGGCAGAAAATACAATCAGCTGGGCTCTTGTAATCAACAAGTACGGCAAGTTTGAACTTGAAGGCGGTACACGCACAATTTATGTACGCGTTTGTGCCGTTGATAACCTTGGCAAGGCCGGAATCTGGTCTGACCCTGTAACAATCAACATCGTTCAGGGTGCTCCGACAATCACATTTGTTGAAACAGCCCAGTTTACAAATAACACTATCGCCAGCGGTGAATCTTCGAAGTACACTTCTTACGATGCAGGTTCATACCTGACAAATCAGTACGGACAGTGGTACATCGTTGCCAACGCTTACCATGCTTCAAAAATCAGCTCCATCGAAGTTAAGAGCAGTGTAACAGGCGGTAACCTGACTGCAACTGCATCCGTTGACAATATCCAGGCTAAAAACGAGACAAAGTTCGGTTACTTCTATAAGACAAGTTCTGACAGCAATGTAAATGTTAAGATTTACATTCCGGTTGATACACGCTTTGAAGGCGACATTACTTATACAATTACTGCTAAAGAAGCAGGAAACAATAAGACAAATACTCAGTCTTATACATATAAGATTGATAATACTGCACCTACAATCGGTGAACTGACTTCAGGAAATACACGTAACACAAGTCTTGCAACAGTTGCAGGAAACAAACTCGTTAATTCAAACGGCGGACTTACAAGTATTTCTACTATCCTTAATGAAGAGTATTCAGGCTTTACAATGATGGCTTACTACTTCCTCAAGGATGGTAAGGTTTATAACCCGATTCCTGGCGGATCAAGCGCAGGCTTTACTAACCAGACTGCAACAGGTTATGCAACAACTTCCCTGACAGAAAATCCAGTTACCGATGACCACAACCTCTACGGTGTTAACATTACATTGTCAGGAACAACTGAAAGTGACGGTACAGGCGTTTATGTAACGGCATCTGCTCTTTCTGACAGCAATGTAAGGGCCGGCGGTTTGATTCAGATTGACGGTATCTACTACCAGATTAAGAAGGTAACCGGTACAAGCATTTATGTAACAGGTCTTTCTGAAAAATGTACTGCAACAACCGCATTCTGTCCGTATGCTCTTGCAATTCAGTATGTATCAACAACAGGTGATACAAATGAAAGCATTGCAAGCGGAACACCTTCTGAAGGTTACACAATGACCGAAAACGATGGTGACGGTATTATCGAAACCGTAAACAAGGCCGGAAGCAAGTACACACTTCAGACTTCAATCATGAGTGATGAACTTCCTGACGGTGAAACTGATATCATTTGTGTAGCATTCGATAAGGCCGGCAATATCAGTTCAACTGAGACAAAGACAATGATCAGTAACAACCTGCCGCGTCTTTCAAAGGTATTCCTGGCAACCGATTTGAACGGTGACGATAAATTTGCGCCATTTGAATTTGAATACAAACAGAAGGTAAATGGTGTTAATACAAGTGCTTACGCATACTCTTGTCTCACTGAAACAGGTCAGGGACAGGAAGGCGTAACCCTTACAACAACAGACTCTGCAGGAACCAAGTTTGCAGTCCGGGATAAGCTTGCCGTAACAATGGAACTTTTGTCCGGTGCAGACAGAAGCGGAAGTTACGAAGGTATCAAGTACATTGCAGAACTTTCGGATAAAGAGGCAGTCGGTCCTGCAACAGGTGTTGCCGTAACAGGCAGCCTGAAGGATGAGGATGAACTAACAGGCGTTGATACAACAACTTCAATTACAGACCCTGTATTTCACAGTCTGACAGCAATCAGCGGTAAGGGTATCCTGTTTACAAATGCAAACTTTACAAGCGGTAATGCAGCTGCATTGACAGGTATGGCAGCAGGTTATGAAAATACAACAAGCCTTGAAACTCAGACATATCTCCAGTTGAGTTTGTGGGATACAGTAAACATTTCAGCAGACTCAGGAAGCACATACATTGCAACTAAGGACTCTGTGGATTCAACTACAGGCAAGGTAACTTACGGTAACCAGTACACATACATCAACATCCCGGTTTATATTGATATTGTGGATGACGTTGCTCCTAAGGGAACAATTACACCATTCTACTGGAATAGCGCAGATGAAGATGATAATTCACTGTATTACAATGAAGGCTCTCCGGTCGGACACATCGATCTTGGAAAATACAGGACAGGCTTTATACCTGGAGTATCCGGTGTAATTAAGGTTGAAGGTGTTGCAAGCGACGACCAGCGTATGGCAAGCTTTACTGTTAAGGTAGGAACCACAATTGATGCAACTCTCACCTATGTTCCTACAGCAACATCAGATGCAACTAAGTGGGTACCGGTAGGAAGTACAACATTTACAAAGGGATATTACCTCTTTGCTACAGGGGATTCTTTAAGTCAAAGTGGTCATACAGTTAACTGGACAATGTATCTTGATACAGCCCAGATTGGTAACGGTGATAAAGAAATCACAGTTACAACAACTCAGGCACGAACCGGATCAACATTGCATTCTACACCGGGTACTACACAGACGGGTAATAGAATTACACAGACGGGTAATGGAATTAACTCAGAATTTGATGCAACAGCAGTAACAGGTTACTGTAAAGTTCATGTTGCACCATATATTACATCAATTGACCGTGGAGATTTGACAGATATTTCTGACGGAGCAATGAACCGTTCAAAGTACGGACATTACCCTGTAAGTGAAGGTGAAACTGTTACAGTTTACGGATACAACTTTGGAACTTCAGGTTCTTGGAAAGTTGGAAATAACGATGCCGTTAACTATACAAAAACTGCAGACAGTACATATAAGTCTGTCAGCAAGTTTACAATGGTAGTACCTGCCAAGAGCGGTAACCTGACTGTTACAAGCGCTGGCGTTGCAAGTGAAAATAACAGCAATGAGGACCCGACAATCAGTGGAAATATAGTAACAGCCGCAACTGCCGGTAAGGGATATAATGCTGAAACATTCCAGATGAAGGGTAATTCAACTAAATACTATGCTGACGACGACCGCTATCTGAGCGTCTGGAACTTGGGAAATTACTTTAACAGCACTGACGGAGGTTATGAGTCCCAGTATCCAGTTATGACTGCGGATAAAAACGGTAATCTGCGTGCTTCGTGGGGTGCAATTTCTAACTCTAACATCATGTTCTCGCAAGGATTAACTAAAGCTGCTGTTCCTATTTATCGAAATTATGACCAGCCAGCCCCGTATAGCGGAGTTGCAATTGATACAAAATCAGGCAATGACACATATCTTGGAAGTGCAGTAGTAACATTTATTCAAGAGCATGGTGGTAATGGTAACTCATTCAGCCGAAATGGACTTTCAAGTGCTGTTATTGATGGTGGTGCAGCTGCCGTTCAGATTAATAAAACTGAGGTAGAAGGGACGATGAACTATGGTGGTATGTCTGTTCAGGTAACTGGAAATCCAAAATTCCAGATGGATGGAACAAACTATACTGCATTCTATAATCTTGCCAGCTATGATGCAAACCGTAGATTCTCTTCATTTGAAAACCCTCACTCCGCTAGATTCGGTAAATATACTCATAGCATTTGGTATGACAATGTTACAGAAGGACTCAAGTATTCCGTTGTTGATGTAACAGATGGTAACTTCTCAAATGGAACTGGTGCAGATTCTGGAATTTCAGGTGCAATTGCAGGATGGGTAGTTCTTGATGGTGGTTATACAGGTCAGGATCGAATGCATACATTCACTAAAACTGATGGTTCGGCAAATACATCTTTACATAACAATAATCGAGGTCATGTAGAAACTGGTGCATCAGGAACATATGCTAATTATTCAACAGATGTGTTCCTTGCCACAGGGGTTCCTAATAATGCTGCAAATGGAAATACAACACCCGACAAAAATGGAAATGTAAATACTAAGTCTTCAAATTATATTTCTGCGGCTACTGCAACTTCAATCACAACTCAGGATCTTACAGTTACATTAGGCACGGATATAAAAGTAGGTGATACAATCGCATTGTTAGATAACTATTTTGGTAATTTTAAGATTGAGTTTAGAACTATTACTGAAGTAGATGCTCAGAATAACAAAATTTCATGGTCTGGAAATGTTGATTTTATTACTGAACATGGCGGAAAAGATTATCTTAGTGCTGCTATTTATCATGGAAATATGAATGTCGTATCAACAGCAAACAAGTCACGTAATTTCTCTACATTCCAGACTGCTGCTACTGATGTTTCATCTTCTGCCGGTTCATCAGCCGCAATTGATGTGATGACAATCGGTTATCCTGTAGTCGCATACTATGATGCAGCCAATTCTAAGTTAAAGGTTGTTGTTGCAAACGCTCAGAAACCAAGTACTGCAGCAAATTGGACTCGTCTTGATCCAAATGTTAAGTGTTCTGGTGAAGTTAGTATGAAACTTGATGGCGGAAACAACATCCATATCATGTACAACAACGAAGACGGTCAGATGTGCTATCTTTATGGTACATATAAGGATGGTAGCTATACTTGGGGTACTGAAGAAGTTGTAGATGAAACAGGCTCTCTTTCGTATGGAAACATTTCTGTTGTTTATAATGGCACAACTTACATTCCTGCAATGACCTGGCTCAATAAGGCTAACACGGCGAACGGCGTCAAGTACGCTTACCGCACTGTCGCTCCTGCTGGTGATACTGTTTACAAAGATCGCTGGGATTTCATGATTATTCCAGCACTCGGAAACGGCCACTACGCTCTCAAGGAAAACAAGATTTCCCTTGAATCAAGCAACAACTGGACGAGTCCGACAGCAACGGTGCTGCAGAATCAGTTAGCTGGTGCAAATGCAAACTACAAGGCAACTGCTACTCCAGCGACAGTCGATTCCGTAATCGCCTACAAGACAAGTAAGGCCTACGAAACCGCCTACCTGAAGAGTGAATAAAGTTTACAGTCACTATTCAATGTGACTTGTAACGGATTGCCGTGTTGAACACGGCAATGACACTTTCTTTACGGGAAGGGGACCGCAACATCACCGCAGGCGTTTGCCGCCTGCGGTGGATGGAGCACTTTAATGCGGAAAAAATTCCCTTGCTTTTTGCATATAACTAGAGTATATTAAAAAAGGAGGGCACTTCGCAATTTAGCGTCTTGCCTCACGTTTTTGGTTCAAGACCGCCACATGGGTTGAAGACAGTGGCGGTCTTATTTTTACTCAGATTTCTTCTTTTTAGGAAGGCTCTTAAGTAAGTCTATGATGAGAATAGCAAAATTAATTGCTAACGAAAGAATTTCGTAAATCGTCACCGTTGAGCCTCCGTATCAATTATTTCCATGTAGAACACGGATTGAGTCCGGAGACAAGACCGCCATTAACTGCGAAGTGCCTATTTATAATACCATACAAATAGTATTTATTCAATTATAAGTATACAAAATATAAGATAAAAACAAGAAAAAAAAAGCAATTCAGCAAATAATGCGGGCAAAACCTGTTCGAAATAAATATACACTTAATGCAGAGTCACGAATGAGAGAATTTGAGGAAAGCGAAGCAGTACGCAATTTCTTAAATTCCATTAAACCGGATGTAATTCCACATAATTAAAATGACTGATGAGTTATTTTCTCTTGCTTTTTGCATATAAGTGGGGTATTTTAAAAAAAAAGGCACTTCGCAATTTAGCGTCTTGCCTCCATGAAAGGGTAAATAACCTCGTCACTTTGGGTTGAAGCTTTGTGGCGGGGCTGTTTTTTTATTCGTTACCTTTATTCCATCTGTGGAAGAGGCATATTAAAACGTCCAGCAGAGGCCGAAACTTGGTTCAACTGCATAACCTTTGTTGTCGTAAGATGAGGTGAGTGTGTCTGTATGGGTTTCGGTTGAAACTTCGAAGGTGCCGGCCAGGGCGCGGACGTTTTTAATTGCTTTACCATTTTAACAGGTTTTTTAATTGACCAGTTTTGTGTATTGGAGCATAATTTAGGAATGAAAGGCGAACTACGCAAAGATGTCCGTTTTGAAGATTTTGGACGTATAGAATGCAATGAACTTTGCCCGTTTTCCGGAGTTCTTGATGATATAAGTATTTCCGGATGCAAAATTCATTACGACACCCCCGTTAATCTCGACATGGACAAAGATTATGAACTTCGCATCAGGCTTTCCCGCGCAACCCTTGAACCACTGGATTTAGTATGTCATCCCCAGTGGCAGAAACAAATGGAAGATTCATCAATTCAAATCGGGTTTTCAATTTTAACTTCCCCTGATACCGTTCGCCTGAATGAATACATCAATCACCTTCATGAAGAAGAAAAATCTGCAGAAATAGATTCTGTTTTGCCGGAAGAAGAGCCATGTCAGTTCGTATAGAAAAACTTTCCGGCCGTGCATTTCTGGCATTTCCTGAGATGACAGGGCTTTTAACTAGCGAACTGTCTTCACGCTTTAATTATGGTTCAATTCAACAGGCGGCGACCATCAGCGGTTCTGTATTTAACAGCGAAAATGCCAGCTGGTACGGCGAACTTTTATTCTGTCCCGATTTTGATTCAACAAATGACGACACTCCTTACTGGGCCCGCACAACACTGCTGGAACCTTTTCTGATTCATTTTGAATCAATCGGAGAAGCGTCCCGGGCCTTAAAGGAAATCCAGAGAAACTGGGCGCCTTATCAGTATCAGCTTTTCCGCCGCGCATCTCTGATTCAGGAAAAACTTCCGTACATAAACTTAAAGGAAAGACAGTTTATAAAAGACGGAAAGTGTGCAGTTAAAATCCCGGACTCGGCGATGGGCGTATACACTTTGATTGACGAAAAAACAATCATTGCAAGTGCAAAGACCTCAAACTGCTTTCCGGCAGGCGCGATTCGTTTTGTGGAAGACCACGAAAATCCGCCCAGCAGGGCTTATTTGAAAATTCAGGAAGCACTGGTTCAGCACAATCATTATTTTGGGGTTGAATTCCCATCGGGCTCCTCAAAATGTTTTGAAGCAGGTGCATGTCCCGGCGGCTGGACATGGGTTCTCCGTGCCCTGGGTGCAGAAGTTTTTGCCGTTGACCGCGCTCCCCTTGCAGACTCCCTGATGAATGACAGAATGGTTCACTTTCTGGCGCACGATGCCTTTACATTAAAGCCGGAAGATGTGTGCGCCCGCTTGAACTGCGATAAACTGGACTGGGTTTTGAGCGACGTAATCTGCTACCCTGAGCGCCTTTTTGAATGGGTCAACATGTGGCTGGACAGCGGCCGTGTGGCAAACATGATTTGTACGATTAAAATGCAGGGCGAGATTGACTGGGATTTAGTCAAAAAGTTTGCGAGCCTTCCCGGCAGCCGTGTCGTTCACTTAAACTACAACAAGCACGAACTGACCTGGCTGCATACGGAAAGCTTACGCTGAAAAACTATTCAAAATCGTATGGAGTTTCCTGGTAAACGTAATAGTTGAGCCAGTTTGAATAGAACAGGTGCGCCGTACTTCGCCATGTGTTTGCAGGCGTTTTTGAAGGGTCGTTATCAGGATAATAGTTTTTTGGAATGTCAATGGGAAGTCCCTTTTCAAGATCCCGTTTGTATTCTTTTGAGAGAGTTTCCGTGTCGTATTCAAGATGGCCGGTCATAAAAATTGAACGGCCGTTTTTTGATTTACAGAGTGTTACTTCGCCGCTTTCGTTTTCTGCAAGAATCTCCAAATCCTTTATTTTTTGAATCTGTGCCTTGCTCATGGTTGTGTGACGGCTTGTGGGAACCGGAAATTCATCATCAAAGCCGCGTAAAAGAGGTTCCAGGGCCAGAGAAGTGTGATTTTTGTAAATTCCAAAGGCTTTTTTATCCAGCGGGAGTTTTTTTATTCCGTAATTGTGGTAAAGACCCGCATAAGCACCCCAGCAGATGTACAGGGTTGAATATACATTGTCTGTGGCAAAATCCATTATGTCGCAGAGCTCTGACCAGTAGTCAACGTCTTCAAAAGGCATCTGTTCAACCGGGGCTCCCGTGATTATCATGCCGTCCCATTTTTTCTTAAAAAGCTGGCTGGACGGAATATAAAAGCGTTCAAGATGTTCGCCCGAAACGTGTGTGGATTCATGATTTTCCATGCGCACAAGGCTTATGTCGATTTGCAGGGGAGTATTGCCCAGAAGTCTCAGAAGCTGGGTTTCGGTTGTCTCCTTTGTAGGCATGAGATTTACGATTGCAATTTTTAGTGGGCGGATATCCTGCGTATTGGCGCGGTTTTCTGTCATTACGAAGATGTTTTCGTTTTCGAGAATTGTGCGTGCAGGCAGGTCGCTCTGGATTTTAATCGGCATGGGCACAGTATAGCAAATTGACTTATTTTTTGCTATAATTTTCGTATGTCTACACGAGGCGAGCGTTCAAACGCGGTTAAAAAATTAAAGAATCTTATTTTTACACCAAAAACAGAAGTTAAGGCTTTCCGTCAGAAAATGGACGACACCTTTTCTGATGTGATTTTACCCAACCGTGTTGAATACTCCGAGCGCGAGTGTGCAGGCGTTTTGTGCGACGTTTTGAGCCCGGAAATTTATAATTCACACAGGCTGGTTCTTTATATCCACGGGGGGGCCTTTGTAGGCGGCTCAAGAAAGGCATACCGTCCTTTTGTTGCGGCCCTTGCACATGCAGTAAGCTGTCGCGCAGTTCTCCCGGAATTCCGCCTGGCACCTACACATCCGTACCCGGCGTCGCTGGATGATATTCAAAATGTCTTCAGGACCTTATACACCGAAGAACTTGTTGCCCGTTCCCTGGACAACAGCGGTGACATTGATAAGGCAAAACCGGAAATCATTATTATGGCTGACGGTTCCGGTGCATCCATCGCAATGGGGCTTGTCCTGAGTTTGAGGGACAGGTTCCGTGCGGCAATTAGAAATGTAATTCTGTTCAGCCCGTGGCTGGATGTTTCTGCATCTTCAAAAGTTCTTACGGTCAAAAAAAGCCCGGATGATCTGCTTTCAGGAGACTGCATCCGCCGTGCCGCAGAACTATACACCTATCAGGACAACCGCGAAATTCCTCTGGTTTCTCCATTAAAGGCAACTGAGGAACAGCTTGATGGTTTTCCGCCGGTGTATATTCAGATGGGTGAAAAGGAACTTTTACTGGACGACGCAAAAAAAATGCAGGAACTTCTGCAGAAAAGCGGCTGTCAGTGCGAACTTGATGTGTGGCCGGAAATGATGACAATGTTCCAGCTGGCCGATGAACATCTTGAAGAAAGCCATCTTGCAATTGAACGGATTGGCCGTTATCTTACTTTACGTAAAGTTACAGCCCAGGACAGTCAGACAGAAATTCAACTTGAACTGGAACGAAAGGTATAAACAAAGAGGAACTATTGATGGAATTAGTATGCCCAGCCGGTAATATCGAAAAACTTACTTACGCTTACAACTACGGTGCCGATACCGCTTACATCGGTCTTAAAAGATTTTCTCTGCGCGTTAAGGCAGACAACTTTTACGAAGACGAATACAACCGTGTTATTGAATTAAAAAAGCGCTTTCCGGGAAAACGCCTTTTCTGCGCTTTGAACATTGCATTCCACAACCAGGATCTCAAGCTCTTTTTGCAGAATCTGGATTACTTTAAGCAGTACCCCATTGACGCATTTATCGTTCAGGATTTGGGAATGGTGGATTTGCTGCAGAAAAACTTTCCGAACGCCCACCTTCACTTAAGTACACAGGCAAGCTGCATGAACAAAGAAGCCGTAAAAATGTACGGCCGCCTTGGCTTTAAGCGCGTCGTTCTTGGACGTGAAGTAAGCCTTAACGAAATCCGCGAAATCAAGGACGCAAACCCTGACATGGAACTTGAGTGCTTTGCTCACGGAGCCATGTGTATCGCATACAGCGGACGCTGCCTGATGAGCGCTTATCTTACAGGACGTAGTGCACAAAGCGGATTCTGTTCCCACACATGCAGATGGGACTACAAACTTGGAACGGAAGTTCAGAAATTGAACCAGACAGGCGGTGTCATTAACGCAGATACTGCCAAACAGATTGCCGAGTCAGGAATTCTCCGCCTGGAAGAGCAGAAACGCCCGGGCGAATACTTTCCTGTTTTTGAAGGCGACAATTTTACGGCAATTTTATCAAGCAAAGATTTGTGCATGATTGACCACCTGAAGGATATGAAGGACGCCGGTGTTGACGCCTGCAAAATCGAAGGCCGCATGAAGTCAATCTACTACGTTGCAATGGTAACCCGCGCTTACCGAAAGGCTCTGGACGCTCTTGAAGGAAAAATATCTGACCAGGAAGCCGCTCCATTTATCAAAAGTCTTGAAGAAGTTGCACACCGCGAAAGCACAACCGGATTCTATTACAGCCGCGCCCACGCTGACGAAACTACAGTGGGCGCAAGTGACAGCCCTTACATTCTTGCAGGAACTGTTGAAGAAGAAATTGCAGGAAGCGCCTTTGATGAAATTCTTGCAAACGGAAAGGCTCTTGTTGACGCACACCATGCGGAACTTGCCGCAATGGACCCGCGGGAACGCGCAGCCCGGGAACGTGACCTTGAAGCTCACCCTGAAAAAGTTCCCCAGGCAATTGAGAAGAAGGACGGCTATAAACTTTACCGTTACAATGCTCTTAATAAAACTGACAAGGGCACCGACCTTGAACTTGTGAGCCCGGATGTTCTTTCTAAAAAACTTGCCGGAAGCGACTATATTTTTGTTAATTCTAAAAACGGTCTTATCGTTGACTGGGTAAATGCAGATCACGACTGTGCAATTTATACAAAAGAAGACATTTTGCGCGGAACCCTTGTTCGTGTAAAAGACGAGGAATACATTGAAGGTGTGGTTAGAACAACTGCGCGCTAAACGCCTGGCAAAATGCCTGGCCGCCCTTTGCACTGCGCTGCTGGCCTGCACGGGAATCCTCGCCGCAGAGCCGTCCCTGCACATAGACTACACACTTGCCTTTAACGACAGCCGCGGAACGGAAAGTTCTGCGGTAAGTTCAGGCATTGAATGCGGAATTGATTTTTCGGAATACACTCATGCTCTGACCGGCTTCCGCGTGAATGAGTATTCAAAAGACATCTTTTTTAATTCAATTTTTACCCCGCTCAGATTAAAAACCGACATCTGCAATTATGACTTTGCCCTCAGCACAACCTGGCACTACCTTGATTATGAAGTTTACACCGGGGAGCACGACATTCTTTTTGAGCCGTATTTTTGTTTCAGGAGCCCGAGAAATTTTACCCTGCAGTCCTCCATCGGGCTGGGAGCCAAGTTTTCCAAAATCCACGGAATTAATCACTGGATTAAGGATTTGTACCTGACAACAAAAACTCAGGTTAACTGGAATTTTAATTCAACGGCAAAAATCTATTTTTCAATTTCAAACCACAACATATACCGCTACCTGCTGATGCCTTCTCCAGTCTGGACGCTTGGAACTGTTCTGCCCGTTTTTGAATCAATTGATTTTGGAATTCAATACGAGGCTTTTACCTGCGACATGTTCATTACAAAATTCTTTCTTGAGGGACAGACTCTAAGCACCTTTGTGAGGATAAAAATATGAAAAAATTGAATCTGTATTCTGCCCTCAAAAAAGGCGGCTTCCGGGGCGCGTTACTGTGTTTCCTCATCATTTTATTGAATTCATGTTCGTTCGGGTGGTATCAGTTTGCCTTTACTGATGACACTGTCGATGACCGCGTAAAAACATACGACGCACTGGACCCATCTGACACTCCCCAGGTGAGCGGAACCGGTTCGTACAGTTTTCTTGTTGTTTCGGACATGCATTTTGGTTCAGGAAGAAATGACGTGAATCAAGATGATTTTTACGCAAAGTTTACGGAACTTGTTCACAGCGGTGAGGCAGAAAAAATCCCGCGCTTTGTGATAAACCTGGGCGACACTTCGGATGACGGCTCAACTGAGTATTTTGAGCAGTATAACGAATGGTGCGCCCGGGTAAAATCAATTGTCCTTGCACAGACCGGCGACAGCAGTTTTAAGGTTTACGCCCTGATTGGAAATCACGATTTGTACCACAACGGCCAGAAGAATTTTATAAAACTTGTCTACCCCAACAAATATGCATATTACTTTGATTTTGCCTGGGATAATTCAACAGAGGGCTTTGGTTTTTACTTTTTTGACAGCGCAAACGGGACCCTTTCAAACACCCAGTACGAACTTGTCTCGGAAAAAATGAAGTCCGACAGCCGCCCGAAAATTGTCCTGACTCATTATCCGGTTTATGCGGGCGGCCATCCTTTTATGCTCATGCACAATACGCTTGAGCGCGCAAAGATTCTGTCCCTTTTTGCGGACAATTCCGTAAAGGCAATTTTTGCAGGACACGCCCACCAGCATTTTTATTATGACTACGGCGACTTTTTTGAATACGTAATCCAGTCCTACCGCGCAAGCCACGTCTGCCTCCTGGTTACCGTAAACGAAGCAGACGGCTCTGTTACCGAAAAACTGATTGAGTTCTGACGGCAGGCGGGGTGCGCGGCTTACTGGCGTTTTTCCCATTCAACTTTAACGAGGCGGTGTTCGATGTTTTCGATACGCTGGAATGTGAGACAGTCAGCCCGGTGCACGATAACACCTCTGTTTGCACTTACATAACCTGTAATAAGGTCGCCGGGTCGCGGGTCACAGCAGCCTGCAAGCTTACACATTACATTCTTTGTTCCGTCAACAATCAGGTTGCCTGTAAAGTGAGAGCGTAAAACATAATCCGGATCCGGCTTGTCTGTGTGAGGCCGTCTTTTTCTGCGCTTTTCTTCCTGAATTGCCCGGGAGTGCTCGTTCTGGCTCTGTAAGTCTGCCGCGCGTTTTGCTTCTGCTTCCCTGTCGATAAAGGTCGGGTCGTTTGCAGTAAGCCATGCGTGGATTCGCTGGCGTGCCTTTGAAGTTTTGACAGCCTTGAGCTGGCTTTCGGTGGGGCGTGCCTGTGGGTTTGTGATGATTTCGATAATCTGTGTGTTCTTTAATTCCTGGGTAATGGGAATTATTTTGCCGTCAGCCTTTGCGCCGACAATCTTTTCTCCCACAGCGCTGTGAACATGGTACGCAAAATCTATTGCGTTACTGCCCGCAGGCAGCTGAACAACATCGCCCTTTGGTGTAAATACAAAGATTTCGTCGCCAAGAAGTTCGCCCTTGAGCTTGGAAAAGAATGCTTCATCGGTTAACTTTTCGTTTTTGAGGCTCTGGAGTTGGTTAAAGATTGCAAGGTTACTTACATCTACCTTGTCGTGGTTTGTTCCCTTTTTATAAAGCCAGTGGCTTGCAACACCGTGTTCAGCCTGATTGTGCATTTCGTGGGTGCGAATTTGAATTTCAAGTGGGCGCCCTTCGCACATGACGGTTGTATGGAGAGACTGATAGCCGTTTGCTTTTGGCATGGCAATGTAATCCTTAAAGCGTCCGTCCATGGGCTTCCACAAACTGTGAACGATACCAATCAGGGTGTAGCACTCAGGAACCGTCGTACAGATTACGCGGAGTGCAAGCAGGTCATAAAGCTGTCTTGCAGGCACATTGCGCTTCTGCATTTTTTTGTAAATTGAATAAAAATGCTTTGCGCGGCTGGAAACTGAGATTTCAATGTTGGCTTCCTTAGCCTTTTTTACAATCGCGTTTACTGCCTTTTCCAGGTAGGCTGCGCGTTCTTCTTTTTTCTGGCTTACAATCGCCTTAATCTGAGCAAAAACAGCCGGATTTGAATACTTGAGGCTCAGGTCTTCAAGTTCGTTTTTGATGGACTGCATACCCAGGCGGTCGGCCAGGGGAGCCCAGATATCGATGACTTCTGCGGCGATAAGACGCTGCTTTTTTTCGTCGATGGACTTAATGTTGCGCATGCGGTCCAGGCGGTCAGCGAGTTTTACGAGGATAACGCGGACATCATCTATCATTGCAAAGAGCATTTTTCTGATATTGTCCGCCTGCTGGATTGTTGTGGCGTTGATTTTGAGGCCTGTTATGCGGCTCGTATCTTTTACAATATTGAATACCACCGGCCCGAAAAGTTTTTGGACTTCTTCTTCGGTTACGCCTTCAATCGAAAAGATATTGTGCAGAATTCCGGAAGCAACGCAGTCTCCGTCCATTTTGCTCTGGGCAAGAATCGCTGCAACGCGTAAAGGATGCAGATAATATGGTTTACCGCACGTGCGTGTAAGGCCGGAAGTTTTATTCAGTAAAAAATCCCATGCACGTTTTATTTTAGCCTTTTCCTCAGATGTAAATGTGTCAAAGGTTTTAAAAAATTCTTCTTCAAGCCGGGCGGTGTCGGTAATTTCGTTATTTGTAAGAATGTTGAATTCCATTTAACCTCCCTAACGAAGCTCCGGAAACTACAGTTTTTCAGGATGTCCGTTGTTAAGAATTTACTTATTTTTGTTACGTGTTGCAATAAAAATGTTTATTTAATTGTAAGAATTCTAGTAAAATGAAAGAGGTAATAAAAATGAAGTTCAGAAGACTATTCAGTTATACGTTTTTTTTCTTATTCTTGAATTCAATCTATGCACAGGAGATAAAAACTCTCTCGGTTGAAGACGCAGTCAGCCTTGCAAAAGAGAACAACGTTTCTGTCCAGAGCGCGCAGATTACCCTGGATGCGGCAAAACGTGCCCATGCACACTCATGGAATTCAATCAGTCCCACCGCAAGCGTGGGAGCAACTGCTTCGGTGCCCGTAGATTCCCTGAGCGATAATGATTCAAATTATACGGCATCTTACGGAATCAACGCGACAGTTTCCCTGAACCTGAGTGCAAACCTTTACACGACGATGAATTCCGCCAGAATTGCATACGAGTCAGGCAAACTCACATTTGACCAGGCCGTTAAATCAGTTGAACTCAGTGTGCGCCAGGCTTTTTACGGACTTTTGTACGAAAAGGAAAATATCACTCTCCAGGAGCGCAACCTTG
>DLYJ01000124.1 GCA_003447785.1 Treponema sp. | reverse complement strand
TATAAAAATTATTTGTCATAAAAATAACAGGGTGATATACTGAAGAATGTTCATAAAAATAATGGAGGTCATTTAAATGGACACACTTTTTAAAATCAAAGAAAGAGGTTCGTCCGTAAGCCGCGAAGTTGTCGGTGGAATTACAACATTCCTTGCCATGGCTTACATTCTTGCTGTTAACCCTGGAATTCTTTCCCAGGCCGGAATGAACTGGAATGCATTGTTTACTGCAACTGCTCTTTCAGCCGCAATCGCTACCCTGGTTATGGCATTTGCCGCAAACCTTCCTGTAGCTCTTGCTCCAGGACTTGGTCTCAACGCATTCTTTACTTACACAGTAGTTCTTGGAATGGGCTGTACATGGCAGCTTGCACTCACAGCCGTATTCCTTGAAGGTATTCTGTTTGTTATTTTGTCACTCTGCGGTGTACGTGAGGCAATCATCAATTCAATTCCAGAAGGCCTTAAAAAGGCCGTTGCTGTCGGTATCGGTCTTTTTATCACAATCATCGGTCTTGCAAACGCAGGCATCGTTTCTACAAAAACAGGAACTTTAATCGGTTTTGTTAACTTTACACTTGATAACAGTGCCGCAATCGTTTGTATCCTTGGTCTTATCATTACAATTATTCTGTACATGCTCAAAGTTCCAGGTGCAATCCTGATTGGTATCGCCATTACAACTGTAATCGGTATTCCATTTGGTGTAACAAAAGTTCCTGAAAACTTCTCACCGTTCAGTTCACCTTCAAAACCATATTTATTTGCCTTTGACTTTAAAGGAATCGCCCTTAATGCGGCAGGTAAATTCTCATTTGCAACTCTGGGAAGTTTTGTTGTAATCTTTGTAACATTCCTGTTTACAGACCTTTTTGATACCATCGGTACTCTTCTCGGTGTTGCTGAACAGGGCAACCTCAAGGATTCAAAGGGTGAAGTTCAGAACGTTAAGGGCGCCCTCATGGCAGACGCTATTGGTACTGTTGCAGGTGCATGTCTTGGTACTTCAACCGTAACTTCATTTGTTGAATCATCATCAGGTGTTGCCGCAGGTGCCCGCACAGGTCTTGCATCTGTTGTAACTGCAGCTCTGTTCCTGCTTTCACTTTTCCTCGGACCATTGTTCGGACTTATTCCGGCAGCTGCCACAGCACCGGCCCTCATTTTTGTAGGTTACCTCATGATGAAGAGCGTTGTAGACATCAAGTTTGATGACCCTACAGAAGGAATTCCTGCATTCATTACAATCATGTCAATGCCGTTCTCATACTCAATTTCCAAGGGTATTATGTGGGGTATCATCTCTTATGTAATCGCAAAATGTGCAGGAAAGAAAGCAAAAGAAATCCCTGTTGTTACATGGATTCTTGCTGTTGTATTCATTGCAGACATTATTTTTGAGGCAAACAAGTAATTTATGAGTGAAGCACCATACGAGCGCCCGACATGGGATGAATATTTTATGGAGGTCGCCCGCACCATTGCAAAGAGGGCTACCTGCGACAGAGGAAGATCAGGTTGTGTAATTGCACGTGATAACCAGATTCTGGTTACAGGCTACGTGGGTTCTCCTGCGGGCCTGCCGCACTGTGATCAGGCCGGTCATCTTTTGCGCAAAGTGCTTCACGAGGACGGTTCGGTAACACAGCATTGTGTACGCACCGTCCATGCTGAACAAAATGCGATTTGTCAGGCTGCAAAGCGCGGAATTTCCATTGACGGGGCAACAGTTTACTGTAAAATGACGCCCTGCCGGACCTGCGCAATGCTGATTATTAACTGTGGAATTAAGAGGGTAGTCTGCGAAAAACACTACCACGACGAAGGGGACAGCCTTTTAATGTTCAAACAGGCAGGTATTGCAATCGAACATCTGGAAGACTCAGTCCAGACCTACAGTGATATGTAAAATACCTGACAAAAAAATGGGGGCTTTCTGAAAAGCCCCCTTTTTTGTTTGACTCGACGTACAAATTATTTAAGGTTTGCAAGAAGCCATGACTTGAACTGGTCATAGTCATTGTTCATTGGAATTGCCCTGTCCTGGAGCTTCATTACCTTTTCCAGGCGTTCAGGAATTACAGGCGACTGACCTGTAGCTTCTTTTACGATTGCACCGAATTTTGCAGGATGTGCGGTTTCGAGAATCAGACCGATTGCATTCTTTTTTGTTACTACATCGTCTGCCCATTCTGGAATGTTTGGTGTAAGACCAGGTTTTGTGTAGTCGTTTTTCTGACCTTCCATAAGTTCTTTAAGGGCGTTGTTCTTGATGTCCGACCATGCCTGCCAGCCTACGGCTCCGTGGGGGTCGATTGTGTATCCTGTTTTTGAATTACAGTCTTCGATTCCGGCCATGATGCCTTCGTCGTCGAGCCAGTATGAAGCAAACATTTTGCGAACTTCATCCAGGGTGTACATTGCCTTGATGCGTTCATAGTTTGACGGTGCGCCTACGTCCATTGCGTTTGCATATGTGGCAACTGAAGGGCGGGCCTTATATTCACCTGTAGCAATCCAGTCAGGAATTGTGCGGTTTGTGTTTGTTGCGGCAACAAAACCTGTAATCGGAGCACCCATTCTCTTTGCAATAAGACCGGATGTAAGGTTACCGAAGTTTCCGCTTGGAACTACTACGATCAGTGAGGGATTTTCGATCTTGTTATATGCCCATGCGCGGTTTTTGATTACGAGACTTGCGTACATGTAATAAAAACTCTGAGGCAGAAGGCGTGAAATATTGATTGAGTTTGCTGATGAAAGGCGGAGTTTTGAGCGAAGTTCGTTGTCTGTAAAGGCAGTTTTAACGAGTTTCTGGCAGTCGTCAAAAGTTCCCTTTACCTTGAGTGCCCGTACGTTTCCGTCAAATGTAGAAAGCTGTTTTTCCTGGAGAGGAGAAATCTTTCCTTCCGGATATAAAATTGTAACGTCCAGTCCCGGTACGTTGTGGAATGCGCTTCCTACAGCCGAACCTGTGTCCCCTGAAGTTGCAACCAGTATGTGGAGAGGGCTTGATTCGTTACGGTTAAAATAAGACATTACACGTGCCATGAAGCGTGCACCAAAGTCCTTGAATGCACATGTCGGTCCGTGGAAAAGTTCAAGAATATAGGTATTTGGATCTACAGGAACAACTTTTGCCGGGAACGGATATGCGTCGTTGATGATTGCCCGCAAATCTGCGTCCGGAATTTCGCCTTCTACGAAAGGTTTTGCCATTTCAAAGGCAATGTCGCGGAAGTGCGGTTCAGGATTTTTGTTGATAAAAGCCGGGTCGAGTTTCGGATATTCAGTGGGAATATACAAACCGCCGGTTTTTTCATTCATGCCGTTAACAACAGCAGTTCTAAAATCAACTTTTACTGAATTGTCTCTTGTGTCTGTGTAGATCATTCTCTGTTCCTTAAAAATTATAGTCCGTACAAAATCTGTACAGCAAACTTGTCTGCCAATGCCTTGCGTGCGTTCGGCAGGCAGTTCCATTCTTTATCTTCGGTTACTGTAACTGAATCTGTGCCCTGGTACAAAACTACGCCGCTGCTCATATCCATACATGTGATTTTGCCTGAAAGGCTGCAGGTATACTTTCCTTCTTCCGTTTTGGTTGTAACCTTATCATATTTTACAGTTCCGTAAACGATAAATGCAGAATTGTTGCCGAGGAGGGCTTTTGCTGACTTGTATACGACAGCGTTGTCTTCCTGAAGGATTGCCTGAGTAAAGTCTGCGTTTCCGATTCTCTTGAATCCCTGGCGCATCAAAGCCATCAGAAGGTTTGATGAAGAAACGGAGTTGTTTGTAATCGGCTTGTCGTTCTGGTTAAAGTCAACGATTGCAATTGTTCCGCCGGCATAGAGTTTGTCGGTCTTTACCTTGTAAGAAGCGGTTGCCGAAAGTTTTTCTGCGATTGCTGCAATTTCAGGATCCGTGATATCGCCCTGAGGGTAAACTCTTACGATTGAATCAAAAGCCTTTGCAGGAACCGGTGCCGTGAATGAAATGGTTCCGTTTTCGTCAGTTTTAAAATCCTGAAGGGCAAATGAGATTCCGTTTGAATTGCGTGACTCAGGATAGGTAAGTGCAAGTTCAAGATCGGTAACCGGACTTCCGTCTGCTTTCTGTGCCTTAAAAACAAATGGAGAAGCAAACGCTTTTCCTGAACTTGTTGCTGCAGGGGAAGATACTGTTACGAGCTGAATATCCTGAACTTTTTTTGCGTACAATGATGCTGGAGTTTCCGTGTTCTTCGAAACATTAGGCTGGCTGGAAATAACAGTAAGTTCGCGGTGCTGAGGTGTTGCTTTTGCTTCCTGTTTCGGTGTGGAACCACAGCCTGTAAGTGCTGCGGCAAAAGAAAAAATACAAATTGATTTAATAAGGGTTTTCATCACTCTTTCCTTTTTTTTTGAATAAATTATTATATCTTTAATACAACATTTATTCAACAAGGTTACAGCAGCCAAAATACAAAGGCGATTGAATAATATCTGACAAAAAACTATGATAAAAAAATCATGAGAGCCACTGTCGCAAAAATTTACCTGAAAAATCTACAAAATAATATAATCCAGCTTAGAAAACGAATTTCACCGGACGCAAAAATGTGTATTGCCATCAAGGCGGATGCATACGGTCACGGCGCTGTGGTTTGCGCAAAGGAAGCCGTAAAACTCGGCGTTGATTACCTTGCCGTTGCAACAGTTGACGAAGGAATTGAACTTAGAAATGCCGGAATTACGGTTCCGCTTCTGCTTTTAAGTCTCTGCCAGCCGCCTGAATTTTCTGACCTTGTTAAATTCAACCTGACGCCCCTTGTTTTTGATAATGAATACATCGACGGTATTGCCCGTGAGTGTAAAGCCCAGGGTAAAAAAGACTTTGCCGTTCACCTGGCTGTAGACAGCGGAATGGGAAGAATCGGCTGTCTTCCTGAAGATGCGGGAAGGGTTGCAGAATATATTAATTCAACTGAAAGCCTTAAGCTCGGCGGAATGTGTACGCATTTTTCCGTTGCTGACTGTAATTCAAAATCTGACATAAAGTACACGGAAGGGCAGTTCAAAAAGTTTATGAGCGCAGTTCAAAACGTAAAGGACGCAGGCATTGACCCCGGAATTCGCCACTGTGCAAACTCTGCACTGACGCTGCTCAGGCCTGACATGCACCTTGATATGTGCCGCCCGGGAATCGTTGTTTACGGTTATTATCCCGGAGATTTTGACCGCCAGACCCTCAAAAAGCTCGGAATTGACATTGAACTCAAGCCTGTTATGGCCCTGGAAAGCGAAGTTTGCGCCATCCGCGACTTTGCCCCTGGAATGAGCGTTTCCTACGGCCGTAAATGGACAAGCAAAAAGCCAACAAAAATTGCAGTTCTTCCGGTGGGATATGCGGACGGACTTTTCCGCTGCTTTAATCAGGACAAGGTAAGCCTTAAAGTAACAATCGGCGGCCGGGAATATCCTGTCTGTGGACGGATCTGCATGGACCAGTGCATGGTTGACCTTGGCCCTGACAATAATGATGTCAAAAGATGGGACAAGGTTTTGTTCTTTGGTCCTGAAGAAAGCGGTGCCCTTCAGAGCGCTCAGAAAATTGCAGACGATACAAAGACAATCAGCTACGAAATTACCTGCGGCGTTTCAAAAAGGGTTCCCCGGGTTTTTATTGAAGGTGTGTGAGGCCTTACTGACCCAGACACTTTTTTGCTTCTGAAACCAGATAAAATGAACCTGTAATGAGCAGAATTGATTTTGTTTGGCTTGCAAAGGTGAGGGCGTTTACAATCTGAGCCTTAAAGTCACTGTCCGCGCTGAATTCAATTCCGTTGTTTATAAAAGCCTGTTCAACTTTCTGTAAATCCGACTGCTTTACAAGCCCCGGAATCGTAATAAAGGCCTTCTCAAAACGGTTTTTGAACAGGGGTACGATTGAATCCACATCCTTGTCCCTGGCACAGGCAAAAAGCAGGACAATTTTTTTATCCGCAAAAAGTTCACGGACGGTCTGCATGGTAAGGCTGATGCTGTTAAAAGTATGGGCTCCGTCGTAAATGATTGAAAGGCATTTTTTGAATTTTCTCGGCGGTTTTGATAATTCAAAACGTCCCGGAAGACTTGCCCTGGCCAGACCTTTTTCAATTATTTTTTCATCGATATCCGGGAGCATCGATTTTACTGCAAGAGACGCCAAAGCCGCGTTATTTACCTGGACATCGCCTGTAAACTTGAGCTTTGTTTTAACCGGTCTCCTGAAAAAATCTGACTTAATTTCGATTTCCATAAAGGAATTTTGCTTGAAAGAGTGTGAAGATGTATACTTTATTGAACACTTGCATACTTCATCCACAAAATAAATGGGCGCGTTGAGCTCTTTGGCCCTGTTGATAAACACTTTTCTTACCGAATCCTTTTCCTGCGCCTGAACAAAAACAGGTGTACCGGGTTTTATGATTCCTGCCTTTTCGGCGGCGATTTTTTCTACTGTGTCGCCTAAGAATTCGGTGTGTTCAAGTTCAATCGGGCCGATACAGCAGACTTTCGGGTTTACGATATTTGTTGCGTCCAGTCTTCCCCCCAGACCCGTTTCGTAAACTGCATAATCCATTTTTGCATTTTTAAAGCACAAAAAGGCGTAGAGCGTTACAAGTTCAAACCAGGTTATGGGGCGGCGGTCTTTTGAGCTGGTTGAATTCAATTCCTTTTCTACACATTCTTTGAGCTGTGCGGCGGATTTTTTATAGACTTTTTTTGAAAGAAGTTTTTGGTTACGGCTGATGCGCTCCAGGAAGGTTATAATGTGGGGAGAAGTGTAAAGTCCTGTTTTGTAGCCTGCTACTTCGAGAATTGAACTTATCATCGCGCAGACAGAGCCTTTTCCTTTTGAACCTGCCACATGAACCGACGGGCAGAAATCCTGTACGTTGTCCAGAAGGGAGCAGTAGTGCTGCATCGTATCCAGCCAGAACATGTTTTTCTGGGGCAGTTTTTCAAAGTTCAAAAATGAATTAAGCCATTCTTCAAATTGAATGAGGTCCTTGTCTTTTGCGGTATTTTTCATGGGCACAGTATATGAAATTCAATCAAAAATGAAAAGTTTACGGCTTTCGGAGGGAATGAAATTTTGTTTTTCAATTTTAAAATCCTGTGCTAGACTTTTTATTATGAAAAAACTGAATAAAATTTTTGCACTGACTTTCTGTGTTGTTTGTGCAGGCTTTTTTTTGACCGGCGCAAAGAAAGATTCAAAAAAGCTGATTAAAATCGACATGTGGTACGGAGGAACCGTAAGCGAAGCCGGCGACCCTCCGTCCGACTGGATTGTCTATGATATCGTGCGGGAAAAGCTGGGCATCGATTTAAAACTTACAATGCTTCCTTCCAGCGAAAAAGACCGGGATGTAAAAATCAACGCCGCCGCTGCCGCAAAATCACTTCCCGATTTGTTTACCGTAAACCGCGAACCGTGGCTCATGCTGGTTAAAAACAAGCTCGTTGCTCCTGTTGACGACATGTATGAGCTAATGCCAAAGAGAACTTCAATCATGTATGATGAAAACAGCCGCCGTTACACAACCGTAAACGGTATTTCATACGGTCTTGCAAGTCCGGGCTCGATTCCGAGAAATGAGGGGCTTGTAATCCGCAAGGACTGGCTCGACAAACTCGGCCTTAAAGTTCCTGAAACTACGGAAGAATTTCTTGAAGTCATGAAGGCATTTACCTTCAACGACCCTGACGGTAACGGTAAAAAAGATACTTACGGTTTCGGAGCCTTTATCGAACAGTATACCCACCAGGACGGGCTGGGACGCCGTTTTGAACCACTGATGGGTGCCTTCGGTGTTGAAGGAACCTGGTCGCTCAAAAAAGAACATCCCGGCCTCAACGTATTCCGTCCCGAATACTATGAAGCCCTTGAATATGTAAAATCCCTCTGTGATGCACATGTAATCGACCCTAACTGGCTTGTCTACAAAAAAGACGACTTCCGTGGTTCATGGAAACAGGGAAAATTCGGTTGTATGCGGGAACAGAACGCTGCTCTGGCGGCGGAAGGAAACTACAAGCCCTTTGACAAAAACTTTCCGGACGGCGAGTGGATTGTAATCAATCCGCCTAAAGGCCCCCGGGGTGAAAGTTCAACCGGATGCTTTATCCAGGGATACAGAATTACTGCTTTGAGTGCTAAGGCAGGAAAGAAAAAGGCAAAAAAAGAAGCCATCGCCAGACTCCTTGAATGGATGAGCAGCGACGAAGGCTATTATCTTCTCGGCTGGGGCCAGGAAGGAGTTAACTACGTCTTTGACGAAAATGGAATTCCAACTACAAAGGGCATTCCCAATCCGAAGAAGGGCTTTACAAAGGCAGAAATGCAGATTTACACACAGCTGCGCGCATACGTTTTCTACAACAGCGATGTTGAATTGTATTCACGCTATCCAACATACATCTGTGAATATTCAAAAAAGAAAATGAGTTCCCTTGATGTGCTCAAACAGATGGATAAACTTCCGTACACACCTGCAATCGGAAGTGACGCCATGCCTGTCCCGAATGCGGATGTAAAGAGATTTTTTGAACAGGGTGTTGTTGAATTTGTAATCGGTAAGCGCCAACTTACTCCGGATGCCTGGAAAACCTGGCTTGATGAATTCCGTCAGGTGGGCGGCGGCAGCTGGAATAAGGACGGTCTTGATTACGCCTTTAAAAATAATCTCCTTTATTGAAGTAACTGCCGTTTTTCTGTATAATCTTTATTCACAAAAAGGATAAAAAAATGGCAGAAGAAGTAGAAAACAACGCAGATAAAATCCTGGCAGAAGCTGTCAGACAAAGTAATAAAATTGAACAGGATATTCTTGTAAATCCTAAAAAATACCGTGTGCTCACAGGCGACCGCCCCACAGGCCGCCTTCACATCGGTCATTATTTCGGTTCATTAAAGAACCGCGTTCGACTTTCAAAACTTGGTGTTCCCACAATGATTCTTATTGCAGACTACCAGGTTTTGACTGACCACGACGCATTCGACAAAATCAGCCAGAACACAAAACAGCTGGTAATCGACTATCTCGCCGCAGGAATTGAACCGGGCGAAAACGTATGTATTTATCCTCACAGCCATGTTCCAGAAGCAAACCAGCTCATGGTTCCGTTTTTGACTTTAGTTTCAAGTGCCGAACTTGACCGTAACCCGACTGTAAAAGACGAAATAATCAAGTCAGGAATGAAGTCTGTAAATGCAGGTATGCTTACATATCCCGTTCACCAGGCAGTGGACATTCTTTTCTGCAAGGGAAATGTAGTTCCTGTAGGAAAGGACCAGCTTCCCCACCTTGAAGTTGCACGCCTGATTGCAAAGAGATTCAACAAAAAATTCTGTCCGGAAAATCCTGTTTTCCCGGAACCCCATGCACTTCTGTCAAAAACTCCTATGATTATGGGTCTTGACGGCAGCGCAAAAATGTCTAAATCCCTGGGAAACACAATCATGCTCAGTGCGACCGAAGATGAAACAGCAAAACTTGTCAAAAAGGCAAAGACTGACGGTCAGCGTGAAATTACTTACGAACCTGAAACACGCCCTGAAGTTGCAAATTTACTTCGCATAATTTCCCTTTGTACAGGCGAAGAACCTGAAGCAATCGCAAAAAACATTGGAAACGGTGGCGGCGGAATGCTCAAGGACTGCCTTACAGAAGCCCTTAACAAGGAATTGCGTCCTTTACGCGAAAAGCGCGCTGAACTGGAAAAAGATCCTGAATACATCCGAAAAGTTCTTAACCGGGGTGTTGAACAGGCAAGAGAAATTGCACAGAAAACACTCATTGAAGTTCGCCATGTAATGAACATGGAAATCTAACAGGCGGGTTTTGAGGTTATTTATCTGATGAATATAAATAAGGTTTCTGGCGAAAAGATTGTTATTCAGGGCGCCAGAGAACATAACTTAAAAAACATAAGCGTAGAAATTCCACGCAACAAATTAGTTGTGATTTCGGGACTTTCCGGTTCGGGAAAGTCTTCTCTTGCTTTTGATACTCTTTTTGCCGAAGGTCAGCGCCGCTACATGGAAAGCCTGTCCAGTTACGCACGCCAGTTTCTCGGCAGCATGGACAAGCCTGATGTTGACCTTATCGAAGGTCTGAGCCCTGCAATTTCAATCGAACAGAAAACTACTCACAATAATCCCCGTTCAACTGTGGGTACGGTTACAGAAATTTACGACTATTACCGTCTTTTGTTTGCCCGCATCGGACACGCTCACTGTCCCAACTGCGGCCGCGAAATCAAGGAACAGACGGAAGACCAGATTATTGATTCAATCATGAGCTGGGGAGCAGGCACGAGAATCACAATGCTTGCACCGGTTATCCGCGGCAAAAAGGGTGAACACCAGAAAATCCTCGAAGACGCACAGAAATCAGGTTTTGTCCGCGCGCGCATTGACGGCCTCATGGTTGAACTTGATGATACGATAAAGCTGGACAAGCAAAAAAAACATACAATCGAAATCGTTGTTGACCGCATCGTAATAAAGGACGAATCCAGAAAACGCCTTGCAGAAAGCGTAGAAACCGCCTTGCAGAGTTCAAATGGAATTATCATTGTGCTCCGCCGCGTCGAAGACGACAGCGAAAAGGGCTGGCACGAAGACGAAGTTTTCTTCAGCCAGAAAAATGCCTGTCCTGACTGCGGCATTTCCATTCCGGAACTGCAGCCCCGCTTATTTTCATTCAACAATCCTTTCGGTGCCTGCCCGGAATGTACGGGTATCGGCGAAAAGATGGAGTGGGATTTAAAAAAGATTCTCCCGGACGACAGCCTGAGTTTTAACGAAGGTGCTTTTCCGTTTTACAATCCGGACAGCGAATGGAATAAATCCCTCTTTGGAGCCGTAAGCGAAACAGGCGGATTTACCCTGGACACTCCGATTAAGGATTTGACGAAAAAACAGTACGACTTTTTGTGGAACGGCGACGAATCAAAGGAAATGCACTGGATTTACCGCAAGCAGAGCGGAGAAGGATTTTCTGAATACCGCCGTCCCTGGATTGGTGTAATTGCAGACATGAAGCGCCGTCATGCGGAAGCCTGGGGCGAATCCCAGCGTGTTCGCATGGAAGAAAAGTTTATGTCTGTCAGCGAGTGTACAAGCTGTCACGGAAAGAGACTCCGTCAGGAAGCCCTGGGTGTAACTGTGGGCGGTAAAAACATTATTGAACTTTGTGCCCTCAGCGTTCTTGAAAGTCTTGATTTTATTGACAGCCTCAAACTCACAGAAACAGAAAAACTCATTGCAGCCCAGATTTTAAAGGAAATCAGGGCCCGTCTTTCATTCTTAAAAAATGTAGGTCTTGATTATCTTACCCTTGAGCGTTCTGCCGGCACATTGAGCGGCGGGGAAGCACAGCGTATCCGCCTTGCAACTCAGATTGGAAGCGGACTTACAGGCGTAATGTACATCCTTGATGAACCGAGTATCGGTCTTCATCAACGTGACAACCAGCGCCTTATCGAAACTCTGACCTATCTTCGTGACCTTAAAAATACAGTAATCGTTGTTGAACACGACGAGCAGACCTTACGCACTGCAGACTGGGTCGTAGATATTGGACCGGGAGCAGGTGTGCACGGCGGAAACGTAATTGCCAGCGGTACTCCTGAACAGGTTATGGCCGTAAAGGAAAGTGTTACGGGCCAGTACCTCAACGGCTCTCTCTACATGGAAATTCCAAAAGAAAGGCGTAAGGGCAACGGCAAATTCATCAATATCCGCGGCGTAACTGAACACAACTTAAAAAATGTTGACGTAGACATTCCTCTGGGAACCTTTACCTGTATTACAGGCGTAAGCGGCAGCGGAAAATCCACCCTTTTGAGCGACGTATTCTATCCTGTGGTAAGCAATGAACTTATGCGCACTGACTACAAGGCAGGCCGGTATGAGTCAATTACCGGCATCAAAAATATCGACAAAGTAATAAACATCGACCAGAGTCCCATTGGACGCACTCCCCGCAGTAACCCTGTGACTTATGTAGGTGTTTTTGACAGTATAAGGGAGCTGTTTGCAAGTCTTCCTGATTCAAAAGCCCGGGGGTACAAGGGCGGCCGCTTCAGTTTTAATGTTAAGGGAGGACGGTGCGAGCACTGTCAGGGCGCCGGTACAATTACAATCGAAATGAACTTTTTGCCTGACGTATTCATTCAGTGTGATGTCTGCAAGGGCAAACGCTTTAATCAGGAAACTCTTGATGTGCGTTACAAGGGCAAAAACATTTCTGACGTGCTGGACATGACAATTGAAGAAGCCGCAGATTTCTTTGCAGGCATTCCTCATATTTCAAGAAAACTGGAAACTTTAAAAAGTGTGGGCCTGGGCTATATTCAACTTGGACAAAGTGCTTTAACATTGAGTGGAGGAGAAGCTCAGCGTGTAAAGCTTGCAACCGAACTTGCAAGGCCGTC
>DLYJ01000052.1 GCA_003447785.1 Treponema sp. | reverse complement strand
AATGAATGTAGAAGCCATTCAGGATCTGGTTGAAAAGGCAATCATGAAAGCCGGTGCATACGACATTGCCAAAAAATACATCACTTACCGTTATCAGCACCAGCTCATGCGCCGTGCAAACACAACTGACAATCAGATTCTTTCCCTTCTGGAATGTCAGAACGAAGAAGTAAAACAGGAAAACTCAAATAAGAATTCAACTGTTGTATCAGTACAGCGTGACTATATGGCAGGCGAAGTTTCAAAAGATATTACAAAGCGCTTTTTACTTGACGCTGATATCGTAAAGGCTCACGAGGAAGGTTTGATTCACTTCCATGATGCGGACTACTTTGCCCAGCACATGCACAACTGTGACCTGGTAAACCTGGAAGACATGCTTCAGAACGGAACTGTAATCAGCGGTACCCGTATCGACAAACCGCACTCATTCTCCACAGCATGTAACATTGCAACCCAGATTATTGCCCAGGTTGCTTCCAGCCAGTACGGCGGACAGTCAATTTCTCTTGCACACCTTGCTCCATTTGTTGATGTAAGCCGCAGAAAGATTATCAAGGAAATGAATTCAATCGCAGAAAAAACAGGAATTCATTACTCTGAAGAACAGTTCAACGAAATCGTAGAAATGCGCCTCAAGGACGAAATTACCCGCGGTGTTCAGATGATTCAGTACCAGGTAGTTACTCTGATGACTACAAACGGTCAGAGTCCTTTCGTTACTGTATTCATGTATCTTAATGAAGCTAAAAATGAACAGGAAAAGGCTGACCTTGCACTCATCATCGAAGAAGTGTTGAAACAGCGCTATCAGGGTGTTAAGAACGAAGCCGGCTACTGGGTAACACCGGCCTTCCCTAAACTTATTTATGTTCTCGAAAACGACAACGTAGAAGAGGGCTCAAGATTCTACTATCTGACTGAACTTGCCGCAAAATGTACGGCACGACGCCTCGTTCCGGATTATATTTCCGAAAAAAAGATGCTGGAACTCAAAGACGGAAACTGCTATCCGTGTATGGGCTGCCGTTCATTCCTTACCGTTTACCACGACCCGGAAACAAACGCTCCAAAATTCTACGGACGCTTTAATCAGGGTGTCGTAACCATTAACCTGGTAGACGTTGCATGTTCATCAGGCGGAAACGAAAAGGCATTCTGGAAAATCATGGACGAACGCCTGCAGCTCTGTTACCGCGCCCTCATGGCACGCCACAACAGACTTCTGGGAACTCCATCCGACGTTGCACCGATTTTGTGGCAGAACGGAGCACTTGCCCGCTTAAAGAAGGGTGAACCAATCAATAAGCTTCTTTACGGCGGATATTCAACGATTTCACTGGGTTACGCAGGTCTGTGTGAATGTGTACGCTACATGACAGGTAAACCGCACACCGATCCTGAAGCAACACCATTTGCCCTGCAGATTATGCGCCACCTGAATACAAAGTGTTCAGAATGGCGTGACAAGACAAATATCGCATTCTCTTTGTATGGAACTCCACTGGAATCTACCACATACAAATTTGCAAAATGCCTTAAACGCCGCTTTGGAGAAATCGAAGGCGTTACAGACAGAAACTATATTACAAACAGTTACCACATCCACGTAACTGAACCTGTAGATGCATTTACAAAGCTCACCTTTGAAAGCCAGTTCCAGGAATTGAGCCCGGGTGGTGCCGTAAGTTATGTTGAAGTTCCAAACATGGAAAACAACATTCCTGCAGTTATGGCTTTGTTAAAGCATATCTACGAAAACATCATGTACGCCGAATTGAATACCAAGAGCGACTGTTGTCAGAAATGCGGTTACACCGGAGAAATTCGTGTTGTTGCTGACGCCGACAACAAACTTGTATGGCAGTGTCCTAACTGTGGAAATACGGACCAGTCAACAATGAACGTTGCACGCCGTACCTGTGGTTACATCGGAACTCAGTATTGGAATCAGGGACGTACCCAGGAGATTAAAGAAAGGGTTTTGCACTTGTAATGTATTACGGCGAAATCAAAAAAATAGATATAGCAAACGGGCTTGGCGTTCGAGTGAGCCTGTTTGTCAGCGGCTGCCGTAACCATTGTCCGGGCTGCTTTAATGCTGCAACCTGGAATTTTGATTATGGCAAACCGTTTACTGAAGATACGGAACGTGAGATTCTTGAGGCTTTAAAGCCGTCTCATATAAAAGGCTTAACCGTTTTAGGCGGAGAGCCTTTTGAAGAAGAAAATCAGCGGGTTTTAGCCCCGTTCCTGGAAAAAGTGCACGCCGCTTATCCGGAAAAAAACATCTGGTGCTATACGGGATATGTGTACGATAAAGACATTCGTCCCCATGACGGCCGTAAGCACTGTGAAGTTACTGACAGAATGCTTGCCTGCATTGACGTTCTTGTGGACGGACCTTTTATCGAGGCCGAAAAGGACATAACCTTAAACTTCCGGGGAAGCCGCAACCAGCGGATTCTCTGGCTTAAAGAAGACAAACCTGTAAACTCTATAGACTAGCCACCATCAGGCAGAATCCGACACAAACCGGTGCCGGATTTTTTTTGTTTAAACTACTGAATTAAATTTGCAAAGAATGGAATTACCACAACTGTCAAAACGCCGCAGACTGCTATGGAAAGCCCGCTCATTGCGCCTTCGACTTCGCCAAGTTCGATTGCTTTGGCGGTGCCCATGGCGTGTGCGCTTGTACCGATTGCAACGCCTTTTGCAACCGGGTCCGTAATATGAAATAATCTGCAGAACTGGACTGCAAAGAGGTTTCCCAGGTTTCCGGCAATGGTAACCATAACGACTGTTATTGCTGGAATTCCACCATTTTGCTCGGTCAGGGCAAGTGCGATTGCGGTTGTGATTGATTTTGGCAGAAGAGAAACGTATTCAGTGCGGCCGATTTTAAACAGCACGCACAGACTAAATACGATAAAAGCGTTTGCAAGAATTCCTGCAAAAATTCCGCCCAGGATGGCAGGCCAGTTGTCCTTTAATTTCTGAAACTGCCTGTACAGGGGAATTGCCAGAACGACTGTTGCGGGTGTGAGCATTTTTCCCAGCAGGGCTGAGCTTTCTGCGTACGTTTCGTAGGGAACCTTTAATAAAAGAAGGGCTATAATTGTCAAAGTTACAGAAACAATCAGCGGACTGAACAAAAAGAATTTTGTCTTCTGGTGAACCCACAGCCCGATACAAAAAGTAAAAAATGAGATAAAAAGGCCGAAGTAAGTCGAATTTGTGAGAAAGTCGCTCATTCTGCTTCCTCCGGGACAGACTTTCCGGCCGGGTCAGTGTCCTGAGCCGAGTCTGCTCCGCGAGCCGGGTCTGTGCCTCGAGACGGGCCTGCGCCCTGAGATGGGCCGACATTCCCGCTTGAGTTTTTGTGAGTCAGACGGATAATTGCCTGAGTTACGATTCCTGTTACGCCAAAAACTACAATTGTGCTTACAACGCCGATAATTAAAAATTGAATTCCATACTTTTTGAGGGTAGGACCTGCCGTGATGAGGGCAACAGTGGACGGAACAAAAAGCAGGGGCATGATAGCCAAAATAAAGTCCGAAGTTGTATCTACGGCTTTGAGTGGAAAAATCTTTGTCTTGAGGGAGACAAACATAAGCAAAAGCCCCCAGATGCTCGCAGGCACCGGCAGGGGAATATACTTTTGCAAAACTTCGCCGATAAAACAAACTGTGATGATTACGGCAAACTGTCTGATATAGGTCATCTTAATTCAACCTGTGGGGAAGAGTTTATTCTTTTCCGTTCCAGCAGTATGTGCAGAGTTTGCAGTGATCCAGACCTGTTGAATCAAGCATATCGTCCAGACGGTGGAATCTCAGGGTTGTAAAGTGCAGCTGCTTGCGGATTTCTTCCTGCATTTTTGCGTATTCGGGAGTGTCCGGGTCGCAGTATTTTGCAAGAACTTCAGGAGAAACATCTTCGCCTTCAAACTGTCTTACGACACGGCGTGCAATCAAATCCATTTCGCTCTTTGAACGGCTGAAATTCAGGTATTTACAGCCAAACATAATCGGCGGGCAGGCCGGTCGCACGTGAACTTCTTTTGCACCTGATTCATACAAAAAGTCTGTAGTTTCGCGAAGCTGTGTTCCCCGGACAATTGAGTCGTCAATCAGCAGGATGCTTTTGTTTTCGATCAGCTGTTTAACCGGAATAAGCTTCATGTGTGCGATTAAGTTGCGCTGGTCCTGGCTTGTGGGCATGAAAGAACGCGGCCAGGTCGGCGTGTATTTGATGAATGGACGTGTAAATGGAATTCCTGCTTCGTTTGCGTATCCGACTGCGTGAGCGGTACCGCTGTCAGGAACGCCTGCCGCGCAGTCCGGATGAATGTTTGCGTCGTGATCGCGTTTTGCAAGGAACTTACCGCAGTTGTAGCGCATCTGTTCAACATTTACGCCTTCGTAGCAGCTTGTCGGGTATCCGTAGTAAATCCAGAGGAAGGTACAGATTTTCATTTCTTTCTGCGGCTTCTGGAGAATTTCGTAGCCGTCAGCATTTACAAAAACGATTTCTGCAGGTCCCAGCTCGTGGGCATCGTGATAACCGAGATTGATGTACGCAAAACTTTCAAAAGAAAGGCAGTGGGATACTGTGTGGCCGTTTACAACCTTTTTACCAATCTGGAGCGGAGTGCGGCCCATTTTGTCCCGGGCACCGTAAATTCCGTCAGGGGTTGCAACGAGCATTGTAATAGAACCCTTAATGCGGCTCTGTACGTATTGAATTCCTTCAACGATGGTTTTCTGAGTGTTGATCATCGCAAGGATGAGTTCAGTCTGGTTGATTTCTCCGCCGGACATTTCCAGGAAGGCGCCGCCGTTTTTCATAAGTTCGGCAACAAGTTCATCTTTGTTGGTTACGATACCCACAGTAGTTACGGCAAAACGGCCGAGGTGAGAGCGGGCAAGAAGCGGCTGAGGTTCGTAGTCACTGATACAGCCGATTCCAATATGGCCTTTCATTTCTTCGATGTCGGATTCAAATTTTGTGCGGAAAGGTGAGTTCTGAATATTGTGAATTGCGCGCTGGAACTTATCGTCGTCGCGATAAACAGCAAGACCGCCTCTTCGGGTTCCCAGGTGAGAATGATAATCTACTCCAAAAAAGAGATCCAGCGAACAGTCGCCTTTAGATGCAACTCCAAAAATTCCGCCCATAATAATTCTCCTATAAAACTCCGCGTTAGCGGTCGTGCAGGAGGCACGATATCGCAGTTTTGCCGACGGCAAAATCTGCAAGTGATAAAAAGTACAGGGATGCTCATGTGCGCAAGCACAAAGTTTTATAATTACCTATATGCAAACGACACGAAGTGGCGTATGTACTTTTTATCACGCCTCCTATAAACCTGCGTAAGAACAGGAAATGAAAACCTAATTATAGTGAGATGAAGATTTTTTTACAATAAAAATGCTGTTTTTTAAGTTTGGGGCTCCCCCGCATCCGCGGGTCGGGTGCTTGCTGCAACTCCTCGCTTCGCTGTGGTGTTTCCGCAACGCCCCCTGAGCCGGGACCGGGGAAAGTACAAGATTTTTTTACTTTTTTTCATGATAGTTTGGCATTTTTTGAATTTCACCATCTATATATATGTTAGAGAGTTTTGTCTGCTCCCGCAATTATTATCCTAAGGAGAAAACTATGAGTGATTACAAATCAACTTACTCGGACCGCTGGGAAAACCTTACCCTGGCAAACAACTTTTTATTCTGCAAAATCATGGAATCAAATCCTGACCTTTGCAAGCAGCTTTTAGAACTATTGCTGCACATTAAAATTGACCACCTCGAAAAACCTGCTGCTGAAAGAACCCTGCAAGCGTCTATTTCTTCAAAATCCGTAAGGTTTGACGTTTATACAAAAGACGACAACCGGATTTTTGACATAGAAATGCAGACCGTTAATAAATCCAATCTTCCCAAGAGGGCCCGTTATTACCAGTCAATAATTGATGTAAGTCATTTGAACGCCGGAATGAACTACACGGAACTTAAAGACACTTACATAATCTTTATCTGTCTGAACGACCTTTTTGGCAGGGGGCTTCCGGTCTACAGTTTCGAAAATAACTGTAAGGAAGACAGAACCGTAAATCTTGATGACGGCACGTATAAAATCTTTTTTAATTCTTCAGCCTGTGATAAAATAGAGTCAGCAGAAGAAAGAGCCTTTTTTAATTTCCTTAAAGGAAAAAGCGCAGATACAAATTTTACGAGGCGGCTTTCTGAAAAACTTCTTCTTGCTAAGAAAAACCTGGAATGGAGGAATCAGTTTATGACATTTAGAGAACAGTACTGGGAAGAACTTGAAGAAGCAAAGGCCGAAGCGAGACTAGAGGCAAGAGCCGAAGGACTTGCCGAAGGCGAAAAGGCTGGACTTGAACAAGGCGAGCGAAAAACCGCCATAAAAAATGCCGAAAATTTACTTAAAATGAATCTTTTAACGCCGGAGCAGATTGCAAAGGCAGTGGAACTTCCTCTTGGAGAAATCCTGAAACTCAAGAAGAAGTTTAAAGTTTAATTGGAAGAGGAGTTTTTAACCGCGGGACATGTCGGTGGCTATATTTACTAAAAGCCTCCGGTCCCGGCTGGAAAGTTTTGTATAGATTTTAAGGAAGTCCTTTTCCATGAATTCCAGGGGCTGAACTGTCACAGGACCGGTTCCGTTCACAAGATATTCAACTGTAACTCCCAGAACTCCAGCAATTTTAACGGCTGTCTCTACATTTGGAAGCGTTCCTCTTGCATCAATATACGAAAGCATTGTGCTGTAACTGATATTTACAAGATTTGCCAGCTCTTTTACAGAAAGACCTTTGTATTCTATTTCTTCTCTAAGCCGTTCCTTAAAATTCATGTCTCCATTGTAACAAGATTTTGATGTGTAATTTTTGACAACGATAATAAGTTGATTTATAATTTCAAAGTTACATCAATATATTGTTGTGTACAGCGATATTTTGATGTGTAAATTTTAAAAATGGAGAAGAAATCTAATGGCTTATATTTACAGTTCTATGGAACATAAAGACGGATTTATCTGTGACTGGTGCGGAAAATACAAGGCAATGCCGGGACAGGGCTCGATGTTGCCAGGCGGATGGAAAAGACAAGGATTAAAGACGTTCTGTTCACAAAGATGTCTTATGAGGTATAAAACAGACCATCCGGGCGGATGCTTTATAACAACGGCAGTATGCCAGTCAAGGAATCTCCCGGATAATTGTGAAGAACTAACTCTGCTCAGAAAATTCCGTGACGACTGGATGTGCCGGGAAGGACTCCAGAACGAAATCGATGAATACTATGAAACCGCTCCAAAAATCTGTACAGAAATAAATAAAACTCCCGGTTCGGCAGAAATCTATGACAGCATTTATGAACGCTGGATAAAAAAATCTGTGGACGCAATAAAGAGCGGAATGTACGCCGAGGCCCATGAGATTTATAAGGGCATGGTGATGGAACTTAGGGGACAGTGGATCGTGGAGGAAAATAATTGAGCAGACAAATTACGGAACAAGAACTTTGCGAAGAAAAATATGCAAAGCATTATGACAAAAATGTTGCATATAGGCTTTTAAAGAAACTGCGACTGAAGACACGTGATAAACCGAAGCTTCTTGCAAAATCGACAGGTATTGTTTTGAACGGACTCGGGCATTTGCTTTCTGCGCTTGAGAATCCAGAACTTCCTCTAAAGGAAAAGGCAAAAATAATTGGAGCAATAGGATACATAATTCTGCCGGTAGATTTGATTCCGGATGCTATTCCTGTTGTTGGTTTTGCAGATGATGCAACGGCACTTAAATTTGTTCTCGACAGTGTCCGTCCGTACAGCACATTCAGTATGGAAGAATTTGACGCAGAAATTGATGGTGAAGAATACATTTCTGAAGATACAGAAACACAGCTTCCTGCAGTTGTTGAGAGTGAAATTGCAGAAATTGACAGAAATCCGGATGCAGTAGAAGAGCCTGAACTTGAACCAAACGGAAATCTCTCATTAGATGCGATGATGGCTGGTATAGAAAAAAGTAATGAACTTTTCCAGAAATTCATGGATAAAAATTCGGAACTTGATAATGACTTCAACGCCCAGCATGAAGAGGGCGAGAAAAAATCAAACGACATGTGGGATGCAATCTCCCGGCTTTAGATAAAAAAACGAGGTAAAAATAATGGCTTATGAAATGACAGACGAAGAACGACAGGAATATGATGTCGTTATAGAAGAAACCGTTGAAGAGGCAAAGGATAATCCTTCTCGACTCATGCAGCTTGCGACTGATGCAACAAGATTTCTTTCTGTTGCGAGCAATACTGTTGAGCAGGTAAAAGAATCTGGATTTTTCCAGCGTCTCAGAGATTTGCTTCCGAGCAGTAAAAGCAAGGCACAGATGAATGAATTACAGTCTTTTGTTAATAATCTCGAAGTTTCACAAGAAGAAATCCGGGAAATGCAGAAACTTTCATGGCGTATGCTGGAACAACTGAACGAGCGGAATCTTCTTACAGCTGATGCGCTAATCACAGTGAAGAATAATCTCAATTCCCTTGCTGTTGAACAGAATGAGGTCAAAACTGCGATTGCTACAATGGCGGAAAAGGTAGCGGATAGATTTGAGAAACTTGAAAACCGTGTTGCAAATGTGGAAGAAGCGCAACGGCTTAACACATGGGTAACAGGAATTTCTGCTGATGAATATTATGAAAGCCTGCCAAAAACAATTCGCTTTCTAAAAATCGTAAAAGATTTCTATGAAAGAAAAAAAGCAAATTATTCTCGGGATGAATTAAATAATTTGCGAGTCGCTTTAAGAGCTGCTGGCATAGACTTCAAGGAACCAGTTTCTCTTGGTGATATTACGGATTCTCTGATTGAAGAATTACAGGAATTTGACGAAAGCGAATACCTTAAAATCACAAAAATCATTCTTCCTGACAATGCAATAATCACAAACAAAGAACTTTCGGATATGTTGGCCGTTCCCAGTTTCGTGACGGTCTGTATGTTGCCCGAAAGTAAAAAGCGAATGGAAATCGCAACAGCGGCATTGAAGGACGAGTTGAAGTGTGATGAAGTTACGGCTTTGAAGAAAGTCGTTAAGAGTTACATTTCGAAAGACAACGGAATTGATATGACTGTAAAAATGTCACTTTCCGACTTGGGAATTGAGTTGATTTCGTGCTATTCGGCGATACCAAATCTTGTAGAAGCATACAAGAAGAGCGAGCCGGAGAGATTGAAAAGGAAAGTGATGTTCTGCTCCAACTGTGGAGCAAAACTGGATAATGATTCTTCGTTCTGTCCTGAGTGCGGAACGAAAGTTGAGTGATATGGGGGGGGGAAAAAAAAATATGACGGAACAAGAGAAAATTAAAGTAATAAAGGAAGAAATGAAGAAAATTGATGATGATTCTATGTCGGATGCAGAACTTATTCAGAGTATTAAATGGATAAGTCAAAATCTTTCTAAAACTGACAAATCTGTTGTAAACACAGTTTTAGCGAGAAAATCGGTTTCTGCTAGAGATAGAGGTGTCTTGATAGAAATATATGGAAAGCATCTGAATAACGAATTGTGGGAGTTGACAAAATGAAAATCTGTCCAAAATGTAACGAAAAATTTGACTCAGGCAAATTCTGCAAATTCTGTGGAAGTGCCTTGCAAGATGAATTGCAAGAAATACATTGCAGAAGTTGTGGAGCAATCTTAAAAGATGATGCTAAGTTTTGCCCTGACTGTGGGGCGAAAGTAGGAGTGTTTGAAACAAATGGCTATCAATCTAATAATGTTTCTACAGATTTGAACTTGGACAATTTGGATGAATATGATTTAGATTACCTTCTTGAACAAGAAGAAAAAACTCATAATGCAAAGATTCAAGTTGAAATTGGCAAGCGTTATCTTTTCGATGATGATAGTGCACATGATTCTCTTGCAAAAGACTTTTTCAAAAAAGCCGCAGACCAAAATGATGCAGATGGATTGTATTGGCTAGGGCAATGTTTTTTTTATGGTTATGGTGGAAGTGAAATAAAAACAAAGGCTATAGACTTATACAAGAAAGCAGCAGAATTAAGAAATACTGGAGCTTTGATGGCTCTTGGAATAGAGTGTGTAAAGAAAAATGAAGAAGATGCGTTTGGCTATTTTGTTGATGCTTTAGAAAATGGTGAACGAAACGCATACTATTGGCTCGCATTATGTTATGAAAGAGGTTATGGTTGTGAGCAAGATGCTGAAAAAGCATTTGAAAATTACAAAAAAGCGGTCGAATACAATGATACCGATTCCTATGCTTTAGAGGCATTAGGTGAGTGTTACTTGTATGGACAAGGGACAGCGATGGATGATGGCGAAGCTTTCAAATTATTCAAAAAGGCTTGTTCAGTAGATGAAACAAATAGTTACGCTCAAGAAAAGCTTGGTGCTTGCTATCGAAACGGATGGGGAACACAAATAAACATTAGCAAAGCAATACAGCATTACAAAAAAGCTGCTGAACAAAATAATACAGATGCTCAAAATTCTCTTGGTATGATCTACTTAAATGGTGAAGGTGACATTACAACGAATGAAACTAAAGCATATCAGTATTTTAAAAAGTCCGCTGATAATGGAAATACAATAGCAATGAATAATATGGGCTACTGCTGTGAAAAGGGTATCGGTTGCAATGTTAATCCTGAAAAAGCTTTTAACTGGTACAAAAACTCAGCAGAATCAGGAAACGCAGATGGCAGATTCCAAGTAGGCTTGTGTTTTCACAGTGGCTACGGTTGTGAAAAAGATGAAGATTATGGATTGCAGTTGATTCAAGAAGCTGCAGAACAAGGTTCTGAGAATGCACAGGAATTTTTGAAAAATCCAACATCAAATAGTTCTTATGCTCCTGCAAAAAGTAATGCTGGAAAAATTGGTGGGGCTGCAACAGGGGCTGCGATTGGAACAGCAATCTTGCCGGGCGTTGGAACTGTTATTGGGGGCGTATTAGGCGGTTTGTTTGGCAGCAAGGTGATAGATAACGATTAAAGCCCTTTTACGAGGAGATAAAACTATGAAAATCTGTCCAAAATGTAACGAAAAATTTGACTCAGGCAAATTCTGCAAATTCTGTGGAAGTGCCTTGCAAGATGAATTGCAAGAAATACATTGCACAAGTTGTGGAGCAATCTTAAAAGATGATGCTAAGTTTTGCCCTGAGTGTGGTGCAAAAGTTGATGTTTCCGGTATACCTGAAACCATAGCTGCTGAAGAAACAACAGTAGAAGAAGAAAATGATGAAAATGTTTCTCTAGCCCCAGGTGAAGAAGAGTATAATGAAGCTTGGGATTTGATGTACTCAGATGATGCGGATGAAGCAGATTTTCCGAGAGCATTTGAACTGTTCAAAGAATCTGCTGAAAAAGGCTACGGAGAATCGTATTATTTCTTAGCTGTTTGTTATGATGATGGAAAGGGCTGTGAAGGAAACGCTGGTTACGCCGTTTATTGGTATAAGAAAGCTATTGAGTATGATGATGATCCATACGCTGCCGCGGATTTGGGAGCAAAATATCTTTTTGGTGAAGGAATAACGGAAGATAAAAATAAAGCTTATCAGTTGTTCAAGAAATCTGCTGCAAAAAATATTGCAAGAGGGCAGTTTTGGTTAGGCTGGTGCAGTATTAATGGAGCTGGATGTGAAGTTAATGAAAAACGAGCCTATCAAAACTTTCATTTGGCTGTAAAAAACGACTTTGGAAGTAGCGCGAAAAATTGGCTTGCAAGATGTTATGAAAACGGTTGGGGATGCGAAGAAAATTCTAAAAAAGCTTTTGAGTTGTACAAGCAATCAGCGGAAGATGGAGACGCTTTCGGAAGATTTCAGGTCGGATTGTGTTTCTTATATGGTTTTGGCTGTGATAAAGATGTAGACTACGGCATTCAGTTAATTCAAGAAGCTGCAGAAAATGGTTCAGAAGATGCTCAAAAGTGGATAGATAAGGCGAATTCAGATGATTCTGGAGAAGGAATGTCAGAAGATAATAAACGTGTTTTTGGAAAGGCAGGCGCAGGAGCTGCAGCTGGAGCTGCAATAGGTTCTATTGTACCAGGAGTAGGAACTGTATTAGGAGCCACTATAGGAGGACTGGCAGGCCTTTTTAAAGGTGTAATTGACGAAGAAAAACGATAAGTCAGAGAAATTCCCCATGCCCCGCCGACCGCTAAAAAAAGGTGATGTAATTTTCGCACAGGATACTCTCTACCGTCATTACGGTATTTATGAGGGTGACGGCAAAGTCATCGATTTTTCCGCCTCTAAGGGACATGAGACCGATGCGAGCGATGCCTGTATCCGGGAGAAAAGTCTTTCTGCGTTTGCGAAGGGCAGACCATTGGTTATCGACGGCTCTGTAGAAGAGAATTTCAGCCCGACCGAGACTGTCAGGCGTGCCCGCTCTCAGATTGGTAAGAAAAAAGGCGAATATAATCTTGCGACGAACAACTGCGAGCATTTTGCCCGAGAGTGCAAGTCTGGAAAAGCAGAGTCCAAGCAGGTTCAGAAAGTCGTTACTGGTGCTGTTGCTGCTGCCGGCGTTCTTATCGCAAGTACGGTGGCCATTGCTCTTGCTAAGAAAAAGAGTGAGGAGTCGGAGACATAAAATCATGCGAAATTCTAACAGACTATCACGATTTGATAGCAGTGAAGAGTGATAATAATTATACGCACAGGAGTAAACAAATGGAAAAGGAAAAAATAATGGAGGCAATTGAACTTGCCGTGAAAATTGACAATATTGAAATGTTTGAAATCTTGTTAAAAGATTTTGACCTCAATGCTCTTGATGAGGATGACCGCAATTATATTTATGCGATAGTTATTGAAAATGCAAAATCATTGCGTTTTGTGAATCGTGTTCTTGATTTGGGATGCGGAATTAACAATGTGATAGGAGGTAGAACCTTGCTTCATCTTGCGACCTTTTCAAACTGCGTAGAATCCGTTAAATTCTTCCTCGAAAAAGGACTCGACATTGAAGCAAAGAGTGATGATGATGAAGGCTTCACCCCACTTATGCTTGCGGCTTGCAACAATGACAACACAGAAGTTATACAATTTTTGATAGATAACGGTGCCGACATAAACGCATTAACTTCTTATGGGGAAAACTTGCTTCGTTTATCAGCGGAATGGAACGAAAATCTTGATGTCGTAAAATTTTTCATTGACAAATTCGATATTGAAAGTCGTGATAATAATGGTTTCACCCCGCTTTTAGGTGCCGCTGCCACACAAAAAAATTTGGAAGTTATAAAACTTCTTGAAGATTCCGGGGCAGATATAAACGCAAAAGGGAAAAGAGGAGAGACTGTCTTTCATAGGGTCGCAATGAATAAGAATCCCGATATTGCAAAATATTATGAACACGCGCTTGGGGTATTTGATCATACTGATGATGGAACAACTGTTATCGAAACAGCACTGCTTCAAGGGGAGTCAGAGGAAACAATCAATATTTGTTTCAGAAGAATGATTACAAAAATGTTTATGACTGCAGCTCAAAATAAGAACATTTGTGCGTTAAAGGTGTTGCTAGACAAAGGCTTTTCTTTTAAATGGGAATGTGGAGAGCAGGGCTTTACGCTTCCTATGGTAGCTGCAGCCGTTAGCCCCAATCCAGATGTTCTGTTGTTCGCCCTTGAACATGAAAGAAAAATTGATGCCGTTGATGTAGATGGAAGAAATCTTGCTCATTATGCAGCTCGCTTTGATAATGAAAGCAAGGGAATGTTTGAATTTGTCAAAGATGAAGAGCTTTTCAAAGATCTTTTGAGTCATCGCGACAAAAAAGGAAATTTGCCTGAGTATTATCTTGAACACAAGGATGAATTCTAAATTCAATCGTTCGCTTCTATCCCAGTTCTCTGCCATCACAGACAAGACCATCCACATGTTTGAATGTGGAAGCTGTGGAAAAAGGACAAGAAGTGCAATTGCATTCACAATCAGCTGCCAGAAATGTCACTGCACCATGACTAAAGTGAACTAAAGGGTGAACCTGAAAGAGTTAGTGGAAAATTACTGCGTCAGGGATTGTAGTGGCGCGCAGCGTTAAAAAAAAGGAGGTTCGCCTCCTTTTTTTAATGGAGCGGCGTAAGTCCGCGGAACCACGAAAAGCCCGGCCCCCGCGCAAGCGGGGGAGACGCCCCCGGTCTTTCATTCCCTTGTATTTAGAGAGCAAATACGCTATTCTCTTTTATATGAAAGAACTCGAACTTAAATACGGATGTAACCCGAACCAGAAACCGGCTCGCGTGTACATGGACGATGGCGAATTGCCAATCACAGTTGTTAACGGTAAACCAGGCTATATCAATTTGCTCGATGCATTGAACGGATGGCAGTTAGTAAAAGAACTTAAAGAAGCTACAGGTCTTCCGGCAGCAACAAGTTTTAAACACGTTAGTCCTGCAGGAGCCGCAATCGGTAAACCTCTTTCTGACACACTCAAAAAAATCTACTTTGTAGACGATTCAATTCAGCTCACACCTCTTGCATGCGCTTATGCCCGTGCCCGCGGCGCAGACCGTATGTCTTCATTCGGGGACTTTATTTCTTTGAGCGACAAATGTGACAAGGCTACAGCCCAGCTCATTGCAAAAGAAGTTTCTGACGGTATCATCGCTCCTGATTACGATGCTGATGCCCTCGAACTTTTAAAGGCTAAAAAGAAGGGCAATTACTGTATCCTTAAAATCGACCCGGACTATGTTCCGCCGGAGGTTGAAGTTAAACAGGTGTTTGGCGTTAAGTTTGAACAGGGACACAACTTCCTCAAGCTCGATGATTCAACACTTTCAAACATTGTTACTGATAAAAAAACACTTTCAGAAGACGAAAAACACAATCTTCTGATTGCACAGATTGTTCTCAAATACACTCAGTCAAACTCTGTATGTTACGTTAAAGACGGACAGGCTATCGGTATCGGTGCAGGCCAGCAGAGCCGCATTCACTGTACACGCCTGGCAGGTCAGAAAGCTGACAACTGGTGGCTGCGTCAGAGTCCAAAAGTTCTCGGACTTAAATTTGTAGACGGAATTAAACGCGCTGACCGCGACAATGCTATCGACGTTTACATCGGTGACGAATACGAAGACGTGCTTGCAGAAGGTAAATGGCAGACAATTTTTGCAGAAAAGCCATCTGTATTTACACGGGAAGAAAAACGCGCATGGCTGGACAAAAACACAGACGTAGCCCTGGGAAGCGATGCTTTCTTCCCGTTCGGTGACAACATCGAACGCGCACACAAATCAGGCGTAAGCGTAATTGCTCAGCCGGGCGGTTCTGTTCGGGACGACAACGTAATCGAAACCTGTAACAAATACGGCATCGTAATGGCATTTACAGGCATCCGTCTGTTCCATCACTAATTAATGGTATCTCTTAAAACCGCTTACAGCAAATTTTAGAGTTGAAATGAAAGAGACTCCGGAAGTTTAACCTCCGGGGTCTCAACTTTTTATAAAGCGCAATGAAAACAATTTCTTCCTTTACACATTTATTTTTTGACCTTGACGGCACGCTGACAGAAAGCGGTCCCGGCATCATGAATTCGGTCCGCCACGCTCTGCGCCACTGGGGAATTGAAGAAACCGATGATGATAAACTCCGCCTTTTTATCGGCCCTCCGCTGACTGAGTCCTTTAAAACTCTCTACGGCTTTTCTGAGGAGCAGGCATTTGAAGCTATGAAAGTTTACCGCGAATACTTTGGTGTAAAAGGTCTTTTTGAAAACTCCGTTTACGACGGAATTATTCCGGCTCTTGAAGCCTTAAAAAAATCAGGTAAAAAACTCTATGTTGCAACCGGCAAACCTGAAATTTACATGCACCCCATCCTTGAGCATTTTGGCCTGAAAGTTTTTTTTATCTTTGCAGGGGGCGCTGATTTAAAGGAAACCCGCAGTAAAAAGGATCTGATAATTGAGTACGTAATCAAAGAATGCGGACTGGAAGAAGAACGCTCTGCCGGAAACATTCTTATGATTGGCGACAGAAAGCACGACATAACCGGCGCCAAAAAGACGGGCCTTGCATCCTGCGGCGTTTTGTGGGGATATGGCTCGCGGGAAGAACTTACACAGGCCGGGGCGGATTTTATAATCGAAAGCCCTAGGGAATTATCGTCTCTAAGCGGGAACGATAAGGATTGTTCCCGGGTCCGGTAATGACGGGGACGCCTTACTGAAGCTGTGAAATCAGTTTTTTTATTTCTGACTCGCCGAAGATTCTGATTCCATTTGAACTTAAGAGACGGGCTGTGATACCGCTGCCACTGATTGTTGTATGAGAAAAAGTTCCGTCATAAATCCGGCCGTGGCCGCAGGACGGACTTTTTTCTTTTAAAAGTGCAATAGAACAGTTGTTTTTTACGCATTCCTTAAGGGCAAGTTCTGCGCCGCGCATAAAAAACTCTGTCTGGTCCTGCCCATCCCGGTTTATAACCTTTGCGCCCTTTACTTCGCAGGGAATGCGGGGAGTGGAAAGTCCTCCGCTTACTTCCGGGCAGAAAGGAATTAACCTGGCAAGAGATTTGAGTTTTGCAAGTGAACGCTCATCAATGCGGTCAGCGTTGTTTGTGCCGTCATATTTGACATTTGAGCCTAAAAGACAGGCACTTACAAGAATATTCATACAAAAAGTATGGAATAAAGAGCCCTTTTTGACAAGGCTTCAGACGTGCGCGTTCCCAGCCTGACCGTGCCCTAGTCAATCCAGCGCAAAGTGTTTTTACGGCCGGATGAGCGCCGTCCTGAATCTTCATTCATAAAGGATTCAATAATTTCTGTAACTGCCCACAATCCGATAAAACCTAAGAGTAAAAAGAACATAACCATAATTGTTACCTCGCTTTTGTTTTTATGAGGTCAGTATATACGGGGTAGTGAGACATAGAATGTCCCGTGTAAATAGAAAATAAATATAACAATTTTTTAGATGTTGGTTTTTGGTAAAATGCTATAATTGAATTTGGCAATACTTCCAGTAATTATGCTTGCCGGGTAGAAGTTAATGAGAAGAAGAAAAAGTTTTATTTTTACAATTGCTCTTATCATTTTTGCGACTTTTGGAATCCTATTGGCGGTAGGCATCCTGTACGTGCGTTACACGAAGTTTGTCCATGAATCAGATTCTACTCCGCCGCGGCTTTCTAAATTTGAATCCAGCGTACTTTATATAAACTCCTATGATCCGACCTACATGATCAGTAAACCTCAGTTTGATGGAATCAATAAGGTTTTTGAACGGAATCAGATTCACTATGACATTTTGTACATGGATACAAAAAACCTGAATACTCCCGTTGCCAATAAACAGTTCTATGAAAGAGTTAAATATAAAATTCAAACTTCAAAAAAATATGATGCAATACTCGTAAGTGATGACGCAGCCCTGTCTTTCGTTCAAAAATATCAGAATGAATTTTTTGCCGATACTCCTATTGTTTTCTTTGGAATAAATGATTTGGAAAACGCGGCAGTTGCCGGCCAGAATCAGTGGATAACTGGTTCTGTAGAACCATTGTTCTACGAAGAAACCCTGCGGGCCGCAATTATTCAAAATCCGAAATCTCATAATATTTATACGATTATTGATAACACTCCCACAGGACAGGGAGACAGAAAGCAGTATCTTGAAGTTGTAAAAAAATATCCTAACCTTAATTTTCACGAAATCGGCACTGAATTCCAGTCAGCCGAAGCCGCCGCTGAGGTTTTTAAACAGATTCCTGAGGATTCAATAATAATTATTGTTTCTATTCTTAACGAGTTTCCTACAGAAAACCAGGCCTCAGTTTATGATTTTATAACCTTTATTAAAAAATACACGAACGATATTCCATTATACCGTACTCATCCGCTGGGAATCGGTCTCGGCTTTGTGGGCGGAAAAATTCCAGATGACAGGGAAGCCGCAAGAAAAGCTGCAGAAACAGTTGTAGACATTCTGTGTGGGGAAGATATTTCAACAATTCCGGTCTGGAAAGAAGATAAGGGATTTTTCTGTTTTGATTATAATGTTATTAAAGCCCATAATTACACCACAGATTTTTTGCCGTTGAATACAAAAATGATTAACGATCCGAACGCAGGATTCAGGCAGTATTCAAGCCAGATTATGCCGTTTGCACTTATAATTTTTTCAGTTCTCCTGCTTTTTGCGGCCGCCTTGTTCAGTTATAAAAGGGCAATTAATGCAAACGGTGTCATGATGGTAATGAACCAGCGCATGAGACAGACCAACAAGGAACTCAATGATTCAAGATTCCGTCTGACCTACGTTGCAAACAATGATAAACTGACCGGGCTTCCGAACCGTTCTTACGCAGACGAAGAAATCAAACACATTATGGACAGCGGAGTTCCATTCTCCCTTGCGATTATGGATCTGGATGACTTTAAAAATTACAACAACACTTATACTCATGTTTGCGGTGACACCCTCCTTGTTGAATGCGGAAAGCGGCTTTCTTCAATTTGCCGTAACAATGATTATTTTGCCGCCCGCTACGGTGGAGATGAATTCCTTCTGATTCATAAAAACGGCCATATTGAACGTCACGGAAAGGAAATTGAAGAACTGCGCGAAATTTTGAATGAGCCTATATTCTACAACAATGTAAAGCTGGATGTTGCAATGTCGGTAGGTTTTGCAGATTATCTTGCAGACATGGATTATGACGAACTTGTAACAAATGCTGACCTGGCACTTTTTGAAGCCAAAAAAGTCGGACACGGCGCAATTATGTGCTTTACTCCAGAAATGAAAGAGACTGTAATTAAGCGGAATAGAATTGTTGAAATCTTAAAGGAAGAATGTATCCGCGGTGGATTTGAAATCCGCTACCAGCCTCAGGTTAACGCAAAAACCGGCGAAACTTACGGATTTGAAGCCCTTGTTCGCCTGCA
>DLYJ01000100.1 GCA_003447785.1 Treponema sp. | reverse complement strand
AGTTTCTGATAAGTGTTGTTTTTGTAGCTTACGGCAAAAAGAAGTGAAGCCGAAACAATTGCACAAACAAGAGCGATAAGTTTTTTCATTATTGAACCTCCGACTTGATGTCTGTTACAGCCTGATCAACTGCATTGTCTACAGCGATTGCGGCTTCTGCGGCTTTTTCTGCAGTTTTTGCGGTAATGCCTTCTTCAACGTCGATAACTGCTTCTTCAGGATTTGCCAGCTGATCTTCTTCCAGGAGAACTGCGTCTTCCTTTTCGATTCCGGCAACTTCAGCGGCGAGAGGAGCGATTGTATCTGCTTCTTCAGCGTAACTTGCTGAATCAGAAACCTTCTGCTTTGCACGGTCAATCATTGCCTGTGCGGCAGCGCGTTTTTCTGAAATTGTATTGAACAGCATTGTAAAGGTTTCTTTTGAAGATTTATAACCTTCGTAAGCACCTTCGATGTTTGCAGTTACATAAGCAGAGTCAGCCTTTTTGAATGCATCAGATGCTTTTGTGTAAACTTCTTTCTGAGCAACACCAGCTTTTACGCTGTCGGCATCTTTTTTAGCCTTGAGGGCTGCCTGGCGTTCGCGGCCTGCTGCGGCAACAAAGCCCTTGTTAATCAAAGCTTTGTAACCTTCTTTTGCTTCGTTTGCCTTTGCAAGGAGGTCAGCACCGCTGGCACCTGTTCCCATTGCATCGTATTCTGAAAGTGCCTTGCCGGCATTGTCGAATGCGTTCTGGTCCAGAGAAGCAAATCCAAGGCTTTCTACACGTGATTTAAGAGCCTGAGCTTCGCTTGCTTCTGCAAGTGACTCATAGCGTGAAGTAAGATCTTTAATTCTTACTGAATAATCTTCTGCCGGTTTGTCAGCCATATCCTTTTTAAGGGATTCGAGCTGCTGGTCAGCAAAAGCAAATGGCTCCGGATAATAAGTTTCTGCCTGAGCAAGAACAGCCTTCTGGCGGGCTGCGTCAGTCAAAGCGATAAGTTTTGCGTTTTCTGCTGAAAAATCATCTGCTGGTGGTGTTTCAACAGGAACTTCCTGAACAGCTGGTTCTGTAGCCGGCTCCGGTGCTGGTTCCGGTGCAGGTTTTGAACCGCAGGATGCCAAGAAAAGAACTGCAAGAGCACTGGCAATTGCTACGGAATATTTTTTCAATTTCTTCCTCCGTTTTTTTAAAAACATTTATATTTCTCATTATATTGTAGAAATCTTCGGAGGGCAACATTTTACAGGTCAAAAATCGATTTTTAGTGCCAAATCAAAATTTTGAGGGTATAATATGTCTAATTACTCTATAAAAAAGTATAAATTTTAATCACGGGGTACGTTATGGCAGATGAATTTTCTTTTGAAATCACAGAAAAATGCGGAATTTTATCTACTGCAAAGTCCGGCTGGACCACTGAACTGAATAAGGTCAGCTGGGGCGGTCGTCCTGCAAAATACGATATCAGGGCCTGGGATCCTGACCACACAAAGATGGGCAAGGGAATTACGCTCACAACCGAAGAAGTTAAAACCCTTAAAGAATTACTGGAAAAAGCTCAGATTAACTAGCCTCGTACTGAGCACAGGCTGAACCATTCTTGATTACAATCTCATACACTAAAAGCGACATGGCGGTTGCCTGAAAAGTCTGTCCGTCCTGACGCAGAGACATATCTGTCCTTGAAAGCAGGGCGTTGATTGCCGCAACCTGACCTGCAGACCACATTCTGGAAGCCGCAGTGTACTGACGGCGCGCAATCTTTGATGAAAATCCTGATTTTTTTAATGTATCTTCGCCCGGATTTGCCCCGGAAGCGTAAAGGCTTTTCCACAGGGCAAGACGCCGGAAGCATGAAGTTAATCCCGCAATTACCTTTACCGGATTGTTGTCCTTTACGAGCATGATTTTCTGCATGATCGAAAGGCAGTTTTCGAGGCGTTTTGCCGGCGGAAGATTTTGAATCATTGCGTCAAACAATGTAAAAGCAGATTCTTCCCTGTTGTGGGCCAGTATCTGTTCAACATCGGCGGTGGAAACGCTGTGTCCTTTCGGAAAGCACATAAAAAAGCGGCTGCATTCATTTTTGAGCTGCTCGGTGTTGTTTTCGACCATTTCGAGAATCTGTTCTGCGGCATCTTCTTCAAGCACGTAGCCGTTCTTTCTGAAAAAGTCATGAAGCCACTGTTCCTTCCTGTCTTCAAACATTTCCCAGAAGATTTTTTTGTGGGATGAAGGAACCAGTTTTTCCAGCCGAGCATCTATTTTTGTCTCGTCTGAAACGAGAATCAGAACTGACGAGTCACTACCCTTTTTGGCCGCACTTTCTGCCCAGGCTGCGATTAATTCAACATCATTTTTATCTTTGATGAATTCAGCGTTACGGATTACGACACAGGTAGCAGGCGTAAAAAGTGACTCGGTCATAAGCTGGCCGGCAACCTCATTCATGTCCAGATCGTTTCCGTAGTACAAAAAGTCATCGCTTGAGCCGTACTTTTTTTTGAGTTCTTCCTTTGTTTTTGTAACCTGTTCGTTTCGTTCCCCGATTTCCGGGCCCACATACAGATAGAGAGGCGCGTCCATTGAACTAATATGTCCTTACAATATTTGACAGAATTCCTACAATCCGTACGTTACTGCAGTAAATCGGTTCAAAGGCAGGGTTTTCCGGCTGGAGCCTGATGCGGTCAGACTCCTTGTAATAGCGTTTGAGGGTAATTGCATCGTCGATAACGGCAACGACAATCTGTCCGTCAACTGCACTTTCTGTCTGTTCAACAACGGCAAGGTCGCCTTCCAGGATGCCTGCGTTAATCATGCTCTTTCCGCGTACACGCAGTGCAAAGTAGCTTTTACCCGGGCGGACAAAAGGCTCTGTAAGGTTTACGTAACCGTCAAGGTTTTCTTCGGAAAGAAGAGGCTTGCCTGCGGCCACGGTTCCAAGCAGGGGAACGCGTCCGACAAATGTTTCTTCGTGATTATCCTGTAAAATGCGGATTGAACGCGAAGTCTTGGGCTTGATTGAAATATAATCTTTTTTCTGCAGAGCCGAAATGTGGTCCTGCACAGCCTTAAGGGAAATTTTAAAATAATCAGCAATCTCGCGGACTGTAGGCGGAAAAGAATTTGTCCTGGTGTAGTCGGAGATGAAACTTAAAACTTCCTGCTGACGATCAGTGAGTTTTCTCATTATTCTTCTTCCTCGAATTTATTTTCAAACAACTGTACAATTGCGTTTGCACAGTCAACTTCGTCCGGACCTTCCGTGCGCAAGGTGATCTGAGTATTGTAGCCGGCTGCCATTGTAATAACACCCATGATTGACTTTGCGTTGATTTCTGCATCGTCTTTAATCATGGTTACCTCCGAAGAAAACTTATTTGCTGTCTGTGCAATCAATGCTGCCGGACGCGCATGGATACCGGAACGATTGCATACTGTTAAGATTTTTTCTGTCATATAATCACCTCGTTTGCCAGATAAGCTGGTCTTCCCTTATTAATAATGATCTTCGCTGCCGTAATATGCAGCCTGAGCCTCGCCGGATTCAATCCATTTGAGGATATTCTGATTAAAGTCACGGGCAGAATTATAACCCATGGACTTAAGTCTTTCATTCATAACGGCCGCCTCGATGATAATCGGGAGGTTACGGCCGGGCCGGACAGGAATCTCGATTGTCGGAACCCTTACACCCAGCAGGTCTGTACCGGCAGGGTCTGTTCCGAGACGGTCGTAGATTTTGTTCTGGTCCCATTCTTCCAGGCGGATAATGAGCTGGAGTTCTGTCTGTTCGCGGATTGAACCGACGCCGTAGAGCTGGGCAATATTGATGATACCAAGACCGCGGATTTCCATGTGGTGGTTGATAAGAATATTTGCTCCCTGACCTACGAGAGTGTTACCGTTTACACAGCGGATTTCAACGCTGTCGTCGGCAACAAGACGGTGGCCGCGCTCGATTAATTCAAGGGCACATTCTGATTTTCCCACACCCGAGTGTCCGGCAAGAAGAACTCCCACACCGTAAACTTCTACAAGAACACCGTGCATAATCTTTTTTGGCGCAAAAACGTTGGAAAAAAGACGGAGCAGGCGTGTTGAAAACTCAGATGATTCAAGGTCGGTCTGCAAAATGGCGCAGCCTGTCTTTTCGGCAATTTCTATAAAGGAACTTCCTGGAGTAAGGCTGTGTGTAAAAACAGCGCAGGGGATATTGTATGAAAAAAGTTTTTCTACAGCGTCCGTGCGGTTTTCTGCGTGGAGTTTTGCAAGATAGGCAAATTCACCACGGCCAAAAACCTGAACGCGCTCAAAGGCAAACGACTCGTAAAAGCCGCTTAATTCGAGCCCCGGACGGTTAATATCCGGAACCGTAATCGCACGGGTAAGTCCTTTGCGTCCTGCAATACATTTAAGATTGAGAGCGTTGTACCCCTTGAGGTCCATATCGAGTAAATCCAGAACTGTAAACGGTTTATCTGCCATACATAAATACTATACATCCAAAAAGCATAATTGACAAGTAGTTTTTTTAAAAAAAAGGGGGCTGACCGGTAAGTTTCCTTTTTGTCATTATCCGTTTTGATGCGGTAATGACATTTTAAACTTCCTCCGGACCGCCCCTTTTAAAAATTCAACCTGTGAATTATTTCTGCTGAATCTTATCCTTTTCCTTTTTGATTTTAACATCCAGAGTGTCCATCATTTTGTTGAGGGCAGCACCAAAATCAAAATCTTCTGCACTTACGTGAGCCTGTGAGCCCCAGCGGAAGTTTGCAGTTGCTTCAAAAGCATATGCTTTTTCGTGTTTGACGCGAACCATGAGGTCTACGATAAGATCTTCCGCATACTTGATGCGTTCCAGCTTTTTGTCAACCATTGCTGACTGTTTTTCATCAAAATCAAAGCCTACGGCAGATACATTTTTAGTCATAATTTTTTTTCTCCTTGTGGTCATCGGCTGCAGAATTCAGGAAGAAGTGCGGCCGGAATTCAACTCCGTAACTGAAGCACGGAAGGAGGACTCAAATTCTTGAACCCTACTCCCTAATTATAATATGAAAAATCAGAATAAACAAATTAAATCGTTTTGTTATAATTTTCTTGTGTAGGACGAATCGATGTTGAGCTGAGCGCGGTATTTTGCCACAGTGCGGCGGGCGATTTTTATGTTTCTCTCTTCCAGGAGGGCGCATAGTTTTGAATCACTCAGGGCTTTTTTGTCATTTGCGTGTTCGGCAAGAATTGCCTGTAATTCTGCCATGACTGCGGTTCTGGAAAGAGCAACCTCAGTTGAATTCTGAGCGGACGCAGGTGATGGAGCTGCCGCGCCGGATTCAACAGTTTTTGACGGAGAGAGAGTGGCCTGGCTTACAGCGTTTGAAAAGAAAAATGAAATTGGAAAGAGCCCCTGGGAACACCTCAGATACTTTCCGTTTGCCATGCGCGAAATCGTTGCTTCATGAACTCCGATTTTTTTGGCAATGTCTTTCTGGCGCAGAGGTTTGAGGTAACGCTTACCCTTTTCAAAAAACTCCTGCTGTTCGTCCACGATTGCCCGGCAGGCAAGAAGGACAGTGCGCTTTCTGTATTCAAGATTTTCCATGAACTGTTTTGCATCACGCACGCTTTCCATGACAAAGCGGTGCTCGGAGCGTTTTTTTTCTGACTCTTCCGTGGACTTTGTAACGCGGCTTCTGTCAGCGGCAAGACTTTCAAAATCCCTGGAAAGGCGGACCTGAGGCAGGCAGTCAAAATTGTCTTCCACCGTAAAAAGTCCGGTCTCTTCATTTTTTTTAACATTTACGTCCGCATGAATGTAGCGGTTGTTGTCTTCAGAGTATTCGCGGGCAGGATAGGGATCGAGGGTTCTGATGTATTCCAGCGCCTTTTCAATCTGTTCTTCGTTGAATTTTAATTTTTTCAGGTCGATTGAATTCCCCTCTTCCAGGCGGGCGTTTGCAAGATAATCATTTATTTTTCTGAGGATTTTTGAAGGCTGCGGCGGATTTAAAAATTCAAAATGGCCGTCAAGAATAAAAAGGACGGCGTCACTGGCATCTCCCCGGAGTTTTGCCTGAATCAGAAGGCTTTCTTCAAAACCTGAACAGCAGCATCCCACCGGGTCAAGCTGGTTAATCTGAAAGATAAGTCTGTTCAGCAGTTCTTCGTTCTGGTTTGAATCCCCACTGTCCAGAAGCGAAACAGGCGCCAGAATGTGATGACCTTTTGAATCAAGATTGTAGATTAATTTGAGACCCAGAGCTTCTTCGGAGGCCGTGTGCTGGACTGACAGGAACTGATGTTCAAGGTGCTCGGCAAGGGATTTTCTTGAATCAGGAGAGGCTTCCAGGGCGGCCTGAAAATTGTCGCTTGCAAGCTGCTGAGACTGGGACACCGACATACTTCTCGTGTCGTCATTCTGATAATTTGTTTCGTGTGCGGTTTTAACGCCTTCCATCCCCATATCGCGGGTAATTTCCAGGGCGGGATTTTTTTCGACGAATGAATAGATTTCCTTTCTCAAATCCATGTTGCTCATGTTGAGCATTTTGAGAGACAAAATCTGCTGCTGGCTCATCTTCTGTGTCTGAATCTGAACCTGCTGCTGAGACAATTTCTGATGTAAACCAAAACCCGGTGTATCCGACATTCCACGACATTATAAACGGAAAACCGAAAAATGGAAACCTAGCCTCCTGGCCACGGACGGCGGTGACAAAGCCTCTGTTTTTCGCTAAACTGAAGCCATGAAAACATTTGATAAATACGGAGTCTGCGTACCTCAGATTCTCCTGCCAAAAAACATTGATATTAAATCATGGTCAGTAATTGCCTGCGACCAGTACACACAGGATTTGAATTACTGGAAAGAAGCTGCAAAAGCCGCAGACGGCAAACCTTCCGCACTCAATCTCATTTACCCGGAAGTGTATCTCGAAGAAGCCGACAAAGACGAGAGAATTCAAAAAATTCAGCAGACAATGAAACAGTATCTTTCTGACGGCGTATTTGCCGACCCTCAGGAAGAATGTGTTTATATCGAACGCAAAACTGAATACGGCCGCACAAGACGCGGACTTGTTCTTGCAATCGACCTTGATAAATACGAATGGAAGCCGGATTCAAAGGCATTAATCCGTGCAACCGAAGCAACTGTTCCGGAACGCATCCCGCCGAGAATGAAAATCCGTAACGGTGCTGCCCTGGAAATTCCACACATCATGCTTCTTGCAAACGACAAGGATGACAAACTTATCGGCGGTCTTGGAGCAGGTGCAAAAAAGAACGCACCGGTTTACGACGGAGACCTGATGCAGAATTCAGGACACATCACAGGCTGGGCAGTTAAAGGGGAAGAAGCAGAAAAAGCAATGCAGGACGCCCTTGAAGTTCTCTACAAAAACGGAACTGATAAAAACGGCGATACATTTCTCTTTGCAGTAGGTGACGGAAACCACTCTCTGGCTACAGCAAAGGCAGTCTGGGACGCAAACAAAGACAAACTCCCGGCAGACTCTCCTGTAAGATACGCCCTTGTCGAAGTAGTAAACATCTACGACACAGGACTTACATTCGAACCAATCCACCGTGTTCTCTTTAAACTCGACAGTGTTGAACTTTTGAACGCAGTCGCAAAAGAACTGGGAGGTTCAATCGTTGATTTTTCTGACGAAGCATCCCTGGAAAAAGCTGTCAGCGACACAGGCGCACAGGGCGCACGCTACGGTTTTGTTTACACACAGAACAATTCAACAGTTTACAAAATGCTCGACACTAAAATCACCGACCTTGCAATCGCAGCCCTCCAGCCCTGCCTCGACAAGTACATGGCTTCAAAGGGTGCGGCAAAAACTCAGATTGACTACATTCACGGAAGCAAAGACGTTGTAAACCTCGGCAAAAAAGAAGGTTCAACCGGAATTTTACTTCCACCGGTAGATAAAAACAGTTTCTTTGCCACAATCAACGGACGCGGACCTCTCCCACGCAAATCATTCAGCATGGGCGAAGCAAGCGAAAAACGCTTTTACGTAGAAGCCCGCCGCCTTTTCTAGAGTGCAAACGGAATGAGCAGGAGGTCCCGGTTTCGTAAGAAATCGAGACCTTTTTTTGTTAATGAAAGCACTCCGTATTTTTCACTTTTTAAAAGATAGCCGTTGTCCACAAGATAAGCGGCAAGACGCGACCACTGGTTTTTATCCAGTTCTTTTCCGATGCCCCAGGTCGAAAGCTTATCGTGATGATTCTGAACAATCCGTTTTGCACGCATGCCGAGCAGAACTTCAGTGATGTAGGAAATGCCGTAGCGGCTTTCGGTGCGGATAATGCAGCTTAAAAGTTTTTGGGCGCAGATTGTCATGTCAGTTTTTGGAGCAGGTCCGCGCTCACAGCAGTCACAGCACGGAAGTTCATCCTCTGAGTGAGCGTCCGGATCGTATTCTTCACCAAAATATGAAAGCAGTTTCTGACGGCGGCAGGTGTCGCTGCGGACAAAATCAACCATGGCCTGCAACAGGTGCTCGCTGTTTTTACGGTCAAAGGAATCTTCAAAAAAGTGCCGGATTTTAAAAAGGTCCGAGCCGCTGTAGAGCAAAAGTGCCTCGCTGGGCTTTCCGTCACGGCCGGCGCGTCCAATTTCCTGATAATACTGTTCGATGGAACGGGGAAGTTCATAATGAATTACAAAACGAACGTCGCTTTTATTGATTCCCATACCGAATGCAAGGGTCGCAACCATAATCTGAACCCGGCCTTCAAGAAAATAATCCTGATTCTGTTTGCGCTCACTGTCCGAAAGCCCCGCGTGATAATTCAATGCGCTGTAGCCGGAACGAACCAGCTGATCTGCAAGTAAATCCACCTGACGGCGGCTGAAGCAGTAAATGATTCCGCTTTCGTTCTTATGGCGCCTGATGCATTCAACTACCTGCAGAAAGCCGTCCGAGCGGGGCATTACGTTCAGGAAAATGTTGGGGCGGTTAAAGCCTGCGGTCAAAACCTCCGGCTTTTTGAGGCCGAGACTTTTTATAATGTCCTTCTGAACTTCTTTTGTTGCAGTTGCGGTTAAGGCAAGGCAGACCGCCCCGGGAAACTGTTTTATAACCGGGCGGATTTCAAGATAATCCGGCCTAAAGTCATGCCCCCACGAACTTATGCAGTGCGCTTCGTCAATCGTAATGCAGCTCACCTTTACCCGCTCGTCATGGAGCAGTTCCTGAATCTTTTTGCTTGCAAGCCCTTCAGGCGAAACATAAACGATTTTAGTTTCTCCGTCGCGCACGCTGTTCATGTAAGAAAGATAAGTTTTCCACTCAACCGAGCTGTTCAGGAAAACCGCGTTGATTCCAAGATTCTGCAATGAAGAAACCTGGTCCTGCATCAGGGAAATCAGCGGCGAAATTACAACGGTGATTCCGTCAAAAATAAGGGCCGGAATCTGATAGCACAGCGACTTTCCGCCGCCGGTGGGCATGATTGCCACCGTATCCTTTCCGTCGAGCACGTTCTGAATTATCTCCTTTTGAATCGAACGGAACTCTTTATAGCCAAACACTTCTTTAAGGACAGTCTTGCTGTCAAAACCAACATAAGATTTTTTCATCGCAACTTTGTATTTTAACATATTATCTCTTGCCTAACTGCCCCTTTTTTGTTAATATTCAAAAATCACGCCGGAGTGGTGGAATGGTAGACACGAAAGACTCAAAATCTTTTGCAGGCAACTGTGTAAGAGTTCAAGTCTCTTCTCCGGTATAGGACGGACCTAAAATGGCCCGTTTTTTTTTGCACAAATTGAATTAATCCCGCCTGTCCGCCACAAATTGAATTAATCCCGACTTTCCCCACACCTACATTTCAAGAACAGTGAGCGGCCCCGAATCCTGCCGGAACGAAACAGCCTCCTTTAAGTGTTCAAGTTTTATGTCCTTTTCACCTTCCAGATCCGCAATCGTACGGGCAAGTTTTAAGCAGCCGCTGACTGCACGCTGAGAAAAGTCACGCCTGTTCGATTCTCCTTCAAGGAAGGCCGAGGACGCAGCATCAAGGGGACAAAAATCAAGAATTTCCTGAGGGCTTAAGTGAACGTTCTTTTTTCCCTGACGCGTTCTCTGGACAAGGACTGCAACTGCAATTTTTTTGCGCAGTTCTTCACTTGAAACGCTCTCCCCTTCTTCCTGGGACACCACAGGAATTCTTATATCAACTCTGTCCAAAAGAGGTCCGCTGAACTTTTTCCAGTACATTTCCACCGAACGGGCGCTGCAAAGACACAGCCGCCCCGGAACACCGTAGTTTCCGCAGGGGCACGGGTTAGCCGCCATCAAAAGCTGGAATCGCGCAGGATAAACCGTTGTGCGCCCCGCACGGCTTAATGTAATGGAGCCGCTTTCAAGGGGGACGCGGAGCATCTGAAGCGTTGACGAGCGGAACTCAGCCGCTTCATCGAGAAAAAGCGTTCCGTTATGGGCAAGGGAGATTTCGCCGGGACGGCAGTTGATTCCCCCGCCGCACATACCTTCAAGGGATGCGCTCTGGTGCGGCATTCTGAAGGGAGAGACGCGCATCAGCGACATGTGGGGTGCAAGGAGACCTGCCAGCGAGTGAATTCTCGTAACGCTCTGCGCTTCCTGCAGGGTAAGCAAAGGCAGGATTGAACTGAATCTCTGAAGCGCCAGTGTTTTTCCGCACCCGGGCGGTCCGTAGGCAAGAAGATTATGACCGCCGGCCGCCGCAATCTGGAGAGCGCGCACAAGGCGGCCCTGTCCGATGATGTCGATAAAATCCTTTTCCCGTTCAATTTTTGGAAAGTAAACGCCGCCGATGTTTACGGCGCCTTCGGGCAGCTGGGAAGTTTCGTCCGAAGTTGAACCTCTTACAAAAAGTTCTTCACGGTAGAGCGCCTCAAAAGCGTTCCGCAGATTGTCAGCCGCAAAAACCTTCATCCCCGGAACTTCCCGGGCCTCGTCCGCATTTGCGCTGCTTACGATGCACATGTTGATTCCGGCGGCCATGGCAGTGGCCGCAGCCCCGTGTACACCGCGCACCGCGCGCAGCTGGCCGGATAATTCAAGTTCGCCCATTACGAGCACACTTGAGTCCGGAAAATCTTCGGTTGAATCTGCCCTTTTCTGAGCGTCGAGAACAGCCAGGGCAAGGGGAAGATCAAATCCCGCGCCCTCCTTTTTTAAGTCCGCGGGAGAAAGACTGATTAAAACCCGTTCCAGTGGAAATTCAAATCCGGAATTTCTGATGGCAGAACGCATTCTTTCGCGGCTTTCCTTAACCGCACCGTCTGCAAGACCAACAATGTCCACCGCAGGAATTCCACGGCGCAAATCAACTTCAACAGTTACAAGCGAGCCTTCGTAGCCAAACGGTGAATAAGAAAAAATATTCATTTAGAGCCTCCGTATATTCCATTGCTCTAAATTTCAATTTTTCCCAATTGAATTTAATAACTTGTTGTTATAATTATTTTACCCACTCAGTTTTCGCAAAATCAAAGTCACCCAGGGCAGGTTTTAATTCATCCAGCCAGAACCTGTCATCAATTTTTTTACCGTGGGCAAGTTTTCCAAGATGCCGTCCCGCACGCACGCCTTCTCCGTGAAAGTCGCTTCCTGCGGTAACAATCATTCCAAGACGGCGTGCAGTTTCTTCAAGGCGGAAACACTCGGAGTTACGCGCACCAGGATGATAGGCTTCAAGACCGATAACGCCCTTGTCGCGGATAGAAGTTATAACTTCGTCCATTTTGCCCCAGCTCACATAAAGTGACATGGGATGAGCCAGCACCGGAACGCCGCCTGCCGACTTAATTGCCTGAACTGCAGTTTCAAGGTCCTCGCCGTTGTGGCTTACGTACCAGGCTTTTCCTTTGGCAAAAAAACGGTCAAAGGCTTCCTGTCTGTTTTTTACAATTTTTTGCATTACAAGAAAATCCGCAAAGTGGGGACGGCCAATCTGGCTTGCAGTAAAACAGGATTCCACCTGCTCAAGGGTAAACTTATATCCGTCCGCGTTCATTTTTTGAATTATCTGGCAATTCCGCCCGTGGCGTTCTTCAGTTAAGTATTCGATTGTTTCGGAAAGTTCCTTACTTTTTTC
>DLYJ01000023.1 GCA_003447785.1 Treponema sp. | reverse complement strand
AAAATGGCAGACAGCCTGTGTTGCTTTGGGTGCAGTCAGAAAACAGCTGGGTAAGGACCTCAATCTCTACAATCCGAAAGATGAATTCCACTTTGCATGGATTGTTGACTTTCCTTACTTTGCATTCAACGAAGAAACAAATATGTGGGAAACAGAACACCATATGTTCACTCTTCCGCAGAAAAAATACTGGGATACTCTTGAATCAGATCCAGGTGCCGTAAAAGGTGACCTGTACGACCTGGTTTTGAACGGCTACGAACTTGCTTCAGGTTCCATGCGTATCAACGATCCTGCCTTGCAGCAGCGTATTTTCAAAATCGTCGGCTACAGCCAGGAACGCGCAGAAAAAGCCTTCGGATTCCTCGTTCAGGCCTTTAAGTTTGGTGCTCCGCCCCACGGAGGAATCGCACCAGGACTTGACCGCCTCATCATGCTCATGCGCCACGAAGAATCAATTCACGAGGTTATCGCATTCCCTAAGAACAATATGGCAGCTTCACCTATGGACGAATGTCCAAGTGCGGTTGATGAACAGCAGCTTAAGGATTTGCACATCAACTGTTATGATGTAGAAAAATAATAGGTGAAGCGGGGCTGAGCCGATGGATTTGAGGTGTATGATGAAATCAGACACCTCAAAAACGGCTGAGTCAAGGCTTTAAGCGAGCGAAGACGAGCGTGCCTTGACCAGACGTACGAATGCCCTAGTTATGTTGACGATAGTCAGCTTGATGAACTTCACATTAAGTGTGTGGAGAAAGAGTAGCCGACATAGCTTGCGGCAAAGCCTGCCATTAAGGATAAAAGTAAAAATGGACTCAGTCCGCATCGATAAAACACATCTTAAAGATACTGTCGTAGCCCAGAACCCGGACTGGTTCTGCTACGGAATCGATGCGGTCCTTCTGGCAGATTTTGCCGTAAAAAACATGCCGTCAGTGGCGGACAGAAAAATGCAGATTCTGGACCTTTGCTCCGGGAATGCAATTGTGCCGGTCCTGATGGCAAAAACTCCTTCCGTTAAAACCGGCTGCTTTTACACCGCTGTGGAAGTTCAGGAGCAGGTGTTTTACCTTGCCCAAAAATCAATCGAATTAAACAATCTTGAAAATTCAATAAAACCTGTCTGCGCAGACCTGTGCCGGCTTGAAGGCGTAATCGGGGAAAAAAGTTTTGACGCGGTAACAGTTAACCCTCCCTACATGGTAAAGGGAAACGGGCGCCAGAGTTCAAACACTCAGAAAATGATAGCCCGCCAGGAGATTTTGTGCACTCTCCGTGATGTCGTGTCTGCCGCAAAGTTTGCGCTCAAAGAGGTTGGCTCATTTTTTATGATAAACCGGGCAAATCGCCGGAAAGAGATTTTTGCCTTACTTGATGAATTTAATTTTTGCAGGGTTGAATACCGCCTTGTAAAACCAAAGACTGATAAAGAAGCGACGATGATTCTTGTAAAAGCGCAGTCGGCGGGGGCGGACGGCCTGGGCGAAACCGGTCCCGGCAGGCGGCATATTGAGCCTGTAAAACTTTCTGATTTAATCGTGTACGGCGATGACGGCAAATACACGGTAGAGGTGAATGAGATTTACGGGCGTGTTTAGCGTGAGTGTGTCCGGTTCAGGCGGAGGCTATTCAATAATGAATGTGCGGCCGTCGTGGATAAAGACGTTATGGTTAAAGTAGCGTTTTAAACCTTCTACGAGAACGCGGCGTTCAACATCCTTTCCGATTTCTACAAATTCGTGGATTGAATTGGTGTCTTTTACCCGCACAACATCCTGGAAAATTATCGGTCCCTGGTCCAGGTCTTCGTTTGCAAAGTGGGCGGTGGCTCCGATTAATTTTACGCCTTTTTTCCAGGCCTGTTCGTATGGCTTTGCACCTTTAAATGCCGGCAGAAATCCGTGGTGAATATTGATTACCTTGTTATTCCAGCGGCGTGTAAATTCAGGAGTTAAAATCTGCATATAGCGTGCCATGCAGACTACGTCGATATTGTACTGTTCCAGCAGCGCCTGAATGTCGGCCTCGCACGCTTCCTTTCCCTTCTGTGTATCAATCTGAAAGTACGGAATGTGGAATTCTGTTGCAACATAGCAGAGATCCGGATGATTTGAAATAATTACCGGAATTTCGCAGTCCAGCTGTCCTTCCTTGTGTTTGAGCAGAAGTTCATAAAGACAGTGGCTTGTTTTGCTTACGAGAACTGCCATTCTCTGTTTTACAGCCTTGTCGTAAAGTTTCCAGGTCATGTCAAAACGGCCTGCAATTTCTGAAAATTCTGCGGTAAAAGCGGCCGGACTAAAGAACTTTCCGCCTTCGCCTGTGCTCGGGGCAGAAAACTGGATGCGGCAGAAGAACATGCCCAGGTCAACTGATGTGTGCTGGGCAAGATTTAAAATATTTCCGTTATTTGAAGCAATGCAGTTTGTTATAGAAGAAATGAGCCCGCTGTGATCCGGGCAGGTAGCAGTAAGTGTATAAATTGAATTCATGAGCCTATACTAATTAAAAAAAAGGTTTGTTACAATCCGAAATACTGATATAATTTAGGATATGTTCAAAAAAGGTTATCTCTATCTTCTTCCTGTATTTCTTCTTTTTATTTTTACAGACTGTGCTTCAAGCCCTAAAGAAAACCCCCAGTCACCGGCAGATTCAGTTGAGGCTGCTGAAAGCACTAAACTATTTATAAAACTTGCTCCCGATGTAAGCGAAAAAATGCTCAAAAGCGACTTCTGGCTGGAAAAGTGCAGGGAGCCGGACAAGGTTATAATGAATACAGCCCAGATTGCCCTGTGGAACAGCGTAATGAGCGACACGGTAGCCCTGGACAATCCGGACTTTTACCTGGTAAACGATTTGCGCACGACAGGCCCTGTCATGAAGGCAGAAGATATCCGCCGCCACATAATTTATTACAATCCGGGTTTTCCGTGGTATAAAAAAATCCAGACCAAAAGCGGTTATAAAATTCACACATTGAACGAAAAGGACTTTAAGGTTTTCTGGAACGAAATGAACATGGAAAGTCTTGCCTCATGGAAAGAATACATCAACCAGAAATGGATTAAGATGAAGCC
>DLYJ01000112.1 GCA_003447785.1 Treponema sp. | reverse complement strand
ATGTGATTTTACAGAAAATCCAGAAGTATAAGATTACAACTTTCTGTGCACCACCCACAGTTTACCGCTATCTTATCCGTTCAAAACTTGATACCTACGATTTATCTTCCCTCAAGCACTGTGTTACCGCAGGCGAAGCATTAAATCCGGAAGTATACAACAAGTTCTACGAAATGACCGGAATCCGCATGTACGAAGGATACGGTCAGACCGAAACTACACTTCTTGCAGGAAACTTTGCTGACATGACTCCAAAACCGGGTTCAATGGGAAAACCGGGACCGGGCTACGACATGGACATTGTCAACGCTGACGGAAAGCCTTGCAAGGCGGGCGAAGTCGGTTCAATTGTCCTGTACTTTAAGGAAGACAAACCGGTTGGAGTATTCTCAGGCTATTACAAGGACCAGGAACTTACAGACAAGGCTTTTAAAGGCGGAATCTACCACACCGGTGACACCGCATACTTTGACGAAGACGGTTACTACTGGTTTATCGGACGGGATGACGACCTTATCAAAACATCGGGTTACCGCGTAAGTCCCTTCGAAGTAGAAAGCATCTTCCAGCAGCACCCGGCCTGCCTTGAATGTGCTGTTACTGGTATTCCTGACAAACACCGCGGCCAGGCAGTTAAAGCAACTGTTGTTCTTGCACAGGGCTATGAACCTACGGAAGAACTTAGAATAGAGATGTTAACTTTTGTAAAGGAGCGATCGGCAGTTTACAAACATCCGCGGGAGCTGGAATTTGTAAAGGAACTTCCAAAGACAATCAGCGGCAAGATTCGACGTGTAGAAATTCGCAACAAAGATAATGTATAATAAATCTCAATTGTGAGGTTTTTTATGGAACAATTCAGTCCGGCTGCGCAGGTAATAATTGCCTTGATTCCAATCATCGGAATTGTATTTGCGGCAGTACTTATCTTTTTTGCCCTTTTATGGCGTCACCACGAAATTAAAATGCAGATTTCAAAGGGAACTTACGAAGTAAAGCGTTTTAACTTCAGGCTGTTTGCATTGTTTTCAGGCCTTAGCCTGACAGGCGTGGGTGTAATGCTTACCATTATGTTCTTCATGATGAATTCAATTTCCTGGGGACTTCTGGGCGGCTTGATTCCACTCGTGCTTGGTATTATGAACATTATATTCTACAAAATGCTCCCGAATGAAAAATAGACTATCCAGGATAGAAAACTATCTTGAGTCTATACGCGACAGGTTTCTGATAAAGGAAATCCTGTCCGGAAATTCGGTGGCTTTTGCAACGCTTATGGCCTTGTACCAGAAGCGTGTAGAAGCAGTTGGAATGAGATTTTTTCATAACAACGCGGACACAGAGGATTTTGTTCAGGAAGTTTTTTTAAAGGTGTTTAAAAATCTTTCGACCTTTAACGGTCAAAGCAAGTTTTCCACCTGGCTGACAAAAATCGCTTTTACAACGGCAATCGACTCTGCAAAAACACGGAAAGACGTAGAAAATCTTTCCAATGAGGAAGAAATTTGTTCAAACATTGACGATCCGGAAGAAGAAAACCTCAAGGCGGCCACACGACAGGCAGTCCAGGAGGCAATCAGGGAACTTCCGGAGCAGTACGGGCAATGTCTTGAATTGTATTTCTTTCTCGGCATGAATTATGAGGACATCAGCGAAACAACCGGCGTTCCGGTAAATACGATCAAGTCCCACATTTTCCGTGCAAAGAGAACTTTGTTTGAAAAGCTCAAGGAGTATAAATGAAAAAAGATACATGTCAGAACGTCATGGACACATATTTTGCCCTTGATAAAAATCAGCGGATTCCTCTTAAAATCACCCTTCACCTTTTATCATGCAAAGACTGCCGTACAAATATCAGAATGATGACAAAGGCGGAACGGATTCTTGCCAGACGCCACGAAGATTATTCAACATACGAAGGTCTGACCCTTTTTGATATAATGCAAAAAATCTACCCGGAAAAATACTCCCTGAGAAAAGTATCAATGAAGCAGTGGGTAATCACGGGAATCATTCTTGTTTTGTGCATGATTTTTGCCACATTTTTAACCGCACATGCCATACCTGCGATTCAGGTATTTGTTTGTATTTTTGTCGGAGTTGTTCTTTCGGTTTACATCGCACTTTTTATCGGAACCAACCTGGACTTTTTTGTAAAAAGAGTTGAACAGTTTGATTCAATAAAAAAACAGTAACTAGTTAAAAAACTTAATGCGGTCTTTTCCGGTCTTTTTAAGAAGGAATAAAAGGCTCTTTCCCTTTTGAATGTCATCACGGATGGAAGCGCTTGCACCTGTAATTCCGCAGGAAGCTGTAACCATCGTTCCACCGGTTCTCTGCTCGGTATCCGCCTTGAATATTGAAATGCCTTCGCTTACAGATTCAAAGAGTTTTTCCTTTGTCATCAAACTTGCAATTACAAACTTGTCACCTTCATAGCGGTAAATTCGAATCAAAGGTGAAGAAAGATTTTTTACAAGGTTAATCAGAACCCAGTCGCCGACTTCGTCCCCGAATTGTTCATTAATCCGGTTAAAGTCATCGATATCGATAAAGGCAACCGACTTGAATACCAGGGTATTGATGTCGCGGTAAAGTTTTTCGTAAACCCAGGCGCCTGTAAGTTTATCAACAGTCTGACTGTTATCTATTTCGTCCGAGTAATTAACTGCCGCAACATTTTTCATAAAAAGTTCATCAAAAACGTTGTTCATTCCCATGGCAAGGAAGGAACACAATCCCTGAATAAAAAGAATAATTACGCCAAGAGGAATGTAATAAGTTGTATATCTTGTTACGCCCTGATAAATACAGTATGTGGCAACAAGAACTCCTGAGATTGCACTTGTGATTTTGATTGCCCGTCGGCTGAAAACCGCAGAAATCAGAATAGGAACAACGTAAAGGAGAACCAGACTGTTAAAGCCCGGATGACCAAAAACATAACCGGTAAAGGCAAAATAAATCGAAGCAAGGTAATAAATCTTTTTCTGAAGATAACTTGCGTGGGAGCAGGAAAATAAAAAATAAAAGACTGCGTAGGCCGTTAAAGCGTGTACGGTGGGAAAAAATGCGTGAAAAGCAGTCCAGTTTTTAAGAAGGTAAACCTGATCATTCTGAACGTTTACACTGCCGTTTACGGTAAAAAAAAGAACTGTTTCAATGATAGCAGCGGCAAGTAAAACAAAAGGGAAAAACTTCCACATAAAGTAGATGTTTTTTTCTACAACTTCTTCCCTTAATGATGAATAGGTCTGCTCAAGCTCTCCCATGTATTTTTAACTCCAAAAGTTTTCACCTGTAATATAAAAACAGTATAATTCAATTTGGAAAATACAAAAGAGTCATAACACTGATTTATTGAATTTAACAGTTTTTATAGCAGTTTAGAACAAAAGTGCCTTTGCAATTCCAAAATAAACAAGAAGGGAAACCGCATCGACGATTGTTGTAATAAACGGACTTGCCATAACAGCCGGGTCAAAACCGAGTTTTTTAGCACACAGGGGAAGTGAACAGCCGATTAGTTTTGCGATGATAACTGTCGCCCACATTGTTACGCAGACAGTGAGTGCAACCAGAAGTGTTACCGACTCGTTGCCCAGG
>DLYJ01000243.1:17341-19101 GCA_003447785.1 Treponema sp. | reverse complement strand
GTTCATATGGCATGGATGCGTGCTGTTGCCGGACGCTTGGAAAGTCGTTACCGCTACAGTAAGGATATTGTCTACAACAACTTTCCATGGTGCAATCCTACGAATGAACAGAAAACGAAAATCGAGCAGACAGCCCAAGCCATCCTCGACGCCCGTGCCCTTTACCCGGATTCTTCCCTTGCCGATTTGTACGACGAAACCTTAATGCCGCCAGAGCTGCGTAAAGCACACCAGGCAAACGATAGAGCCGTAATGGCAGCCTACGGATTCAGCACCAAAATGACTGAATCTGAGTGCGTTGCAGAGCTTTTTAAGTTGTACGAAAGTTTGACAAAATCTCGTTAGCGGTGTATATTCTTTAAAAGCGGGGACGCAAAGCAAACGAGCGACCGCCTCCGTAGCGAATTGTGAAAACCCGCCTAGAGTCTGGTACACTACAAGGCGGGCTTTTTTATGCTCTTAGTCCTATTTAAGTAGGAAGGTGAGAGCGTCTATAACTAAAGCGATAAGTGCAGTGATTAACATTGCTTTCTCATACTTTGTCACAGACAGCCTCCTTCTTAACGAAATCGGAGGCAAGCCGCCGCAGTTTGCAAAGCGTTCCCTGTAAAATGTATAGTACACTAAGAAGGAGATAATGGCAAGATGCGGCGGAGTTCTCATGCAGCGAAGCTGACGCAACGCCCAGATATAAAACAGTAGATTCCAGACAAGTGGTTTAAGGAGGTAGGGCGAATGGAAAACGAAATAATTCTTTATACAGACGAAAATGGCAAAACAAATGTTTCTGTGCGCTTTGCAGATGAAGATGTTTGGGTAACTCAAAATCAGCTTGCAGAAATATATAATACTACGCAGCAGAATATCAGTCTTCATATAGATAACATTTACAAAGATGCAGAACTTCCAGAAGCCTCAACTCACAAGGATTTCTTGTTAGTTCAAAAAGAAGGAAAGCGTAATGTAAAGCGAAATATAGCCCATTACAATCTCGATGTAATTATTGCAATTGGCTATCGTGTTCAATCTGATGTGGCGGTTCGTTTCCGTCGCTGGGCAACGCAGAAAGCAGAAAAAGAATACGATTTATTCCGCCAGAAAGAGCTTGCAAATCTAAAAAGTGACTTTGACTTGTTTTTGCAGGATGTAAGTAAAATAGAAACGCGTTAGGGATTGGAGCACCGCCGCAGGCGTTCGGGAGCGATGGGATTGCCCGGTCACGCCGGGCAATGACAGAGCGGACGAATGGAGCGATAGCGAAAGTGCGCAAAGCCCGGCGGCGCGAGTTTTCTTTTGCTCACCCTTTGGTGAGCAAAAGAAAACTCGTGAAGTGAGCGCAGCGAACGACGAACGCCCAAATAAAAAAGTGTGAAACTATTCTTCCAACCCCCTTTTTACTCTACAACTGCCACTGCTTCAATTTCAACGAGAGCGCCTTTTGGTAATGCTGCAACTTCAAAACAACTGCGGGCAGGCTTTGAAACAAAGTACTTTTCATAAATTGAATTGAAGGTTGCAAAGTCTGAAATGTGGGCGAGGAAGCAGGTTATTTTTACAACTTTAGAAAAGTCTGAGCCTGCGGCTTTTAAGATTTCACCAAGATTTTTGATTGCCTGTTCTGCCTGTGCCTCGATGGTCTGGCCTTCGATTGCGCCAGTTTCGGGATTCAAAGGAATCTGTCCTGATGTATATAAAAATCCGTTTGCAAGAATTGCCTGTGAGTAAGGTCCGATTGCTGCCGGTGCTGATTTTGTTTCGAT
>DLYJ01000243.1:8300-17266 GCA_003447785.1 Treponema sp. | reverse complement strand
ATTTACCTATAAATTAGATAGGAATATGATACATTTAAGGGAGCAGACAGTCAATTAAAATAATTCTGATAAGATATACAACAAAATGTTTTTGCTTATCTGTTATAATAAAACGAGAGGAAAAAATGATTAAAGGCATACATCATATTTCAATGAAATGCGGAATGGCGGAAGAGCTTGCTAAGGTTCGAGAATTTTATATTGAACTTCTTGGTTTGAAAGTAATACGCGAGTGGGCAGAGGGAATGATGATTGATACGGGCAATGGTCTGCTCGAGATTTTTACAAATGGCGATGGAACTCACTGTCTTGGTGCAATTCGTCATATGGCACTTCTTACTGATGATGTTGATGAGATTGCGGCGAAGGTGAAAGCTGCCGGTTACGAAGTTTTTATTGAACCGAATGATAAAGTTATCGCTTCAAATCCGCCATATCCAATTCGTATGGCCTTCTGTTATGGCCCGCTTGGAGAACAGGTTGAGTTTTTTATGGAGAGATAACTATGACGAATGAGTTTATGGAAGCCTCTCTGAAAGAAGTCTGAGTATCATAGTGACGTAATAGTCTTTTTCGACAATTTCGGGTCTGATAGCACTTTTGTTTGTTACAAGATTTATTGCCTGAGAAAATGTTTCTTTATCGTTATGCAGAAATTCCATTGAGTACTCCTACCTTATACATATTGCGAAAAATCTTGTCGGGATATAGTGAAAGGTATTGTTCCAGCTGTTGAAACTGCAATCCTGTCTTTTCCATGTATGTTTTGATTTTATTGTTCAATTCTTTTCCTTCCAGTTCTGAGTACAAATCTATGTCTTTTAAGAGATCCAGAAACTGAAGGGATTTGTAGTTTGATTCATCAATCTTTATGCGAGGTTTTCTGATTATGATTTTTTCAGATGCAAGAGTTGCTTCCCTGTAATCCTTTGAGGCTTTATTTGTAACGACTTCGCAGCTTGCAGGAACCTGAGTTGTAATGCCGATTCTATTTGCAAAATTGATTCCGCTGATATAACCGCAGCGTTCAGCGCCTGAATAAAGGTATTTTTTTTCGATTACAGAATTTTGTGACAATGATGGTGCAGTTTTGAAAATGCTTTCTTTCGGAATATAGTAGATGCCTGTGTCATATCGCTTAAGCTTACCGGCTGCAGCATAGTTCATAATCTGCTGGCGGATATTATTCTGCGTCATTTCATCATATGTAATGTCAGAGACAAAAATTGGTTCATTAGTACCATAAGTGTTTAAGAGATAATCAAAAAACATATTTGCCTCCTGTATAATAAAAGTGAAGTAGTATTCTACTGTTTTATTATAGACAAATAAGGTAGAAAATCAAGTGAATTATAATTGCGTATTTGCTCTATTATATATTTTTTTCTCGTGATAAAATGGCGCAGAAAGGAGTAATAAAATGAATGAAATGACTGAAGGTGCAATGAACGTTGCAAGCGAAACTGTAAATCAGATGCAGAACTTTTTTCATGTAAATGAAATCATTAACTATGTTAAGGAACCGGAACATATCGTAAAATTTGCGACTGGAATTATTGCGCTCCTGATTTTCTGGGGTGTTTACCGCCTTATCCGCATGATTATTAAAAAAGGTGCGGCAAAAAAGCTTGAACCTCAGGCTGTAAAAACCGTTACCAAAATCGTAAGCTACTGTTTTTATGTGCTTATTGTAATGTACATTCTTGGCCTGTTCGGAATTAACCTGGGTGCCATCTGGGGAGCCATGGGAATTGCCGGCGTTGCCATCGGTTTTGCTGCCCAGACTACCGTAAGCAACCTTATTTCAGGCGTATTCATCGTAACTGAAAAAACCATGAAAATCGGCGATTTTATTGAAGTTGACGGTGTATCCGGTACTGTTGATAAAGTTGGTCTTCTTTCAATTAAAATTCACACGGTTGATAACCAGCTTATCCGCATTCCAAGTTCTTCCATTATCAATACAAAACTTAAAAATTATTCGTCCTTTAATTACCGCCGCCACGTTTTTGAAGTAAGCGTTGATTATTCGACTGATCTTGATAAGGCTGTTGAAGTTTTAAGTGCTGTTCCTGCAAAGTGTGATTTAGTCGTAACGGACAAGGCCGACTATGCGCCAAAGGTTCTTGTAACCGGCTGTCTGGACAGCGGAATCGGAATGAACTTAATCGTATGGTGTAAGCGAACTGACTTCTTTGACATGAAGACTCAGGTCTGCATACAGGCTGTAAAAGCCCTCAGCGAAGCCGGCATCAACATTCCGTTCAACCGCGTTGATGTTTCAATGCTTACCGATAAAACTGTTCCGTCTTTGTCGTTCAAGGCGTAAATTCAGCAAAGGGGGAAGTCTCCCCCTCGGCTTTAAGCCTGGGGCTTACGCCTGCCTCTCTGCGGGCTCAAACGATGCCTGTGATGTTTGCCTCGCAAACTCGCTTACAACGCCTGCTTAAGTAAACTGTTATGTCTGAAAGAATGTTTTCAAGAAAAGATTTAACACGACTCATCTGGCCTCTCGTTGCCGAGCAGTTCCTTGCCATGACGATTGGTGCCTGCGATACGGTAATGGTTTCTTCCATTGGCGAAGCAGGTGTCAGCGGTGTTTCCCTGATTGACCAGCTTGCCCAGCTTATGATTCAGCTGTTTGCGGCGTTTGCCACCGGTGGTGCTGTTGTAGCAAGTCAGTACCTTGGACACAGAGAACCGGAAAATGCACGGGACGCCGCCCGTCAGTTGATTTATATTTCTGCCTTTGCAGGCCTTGTAATAATCGCTGTCTGTCTTCCGCTGCGCCGCCAGTTATTGAACATGATTTACGGACGCACGGACATTTCTGTCATGCAAAACGCCCTGGAGTACTTTGTGTGGGTTTTGCTAAGCTTTCCTTTCCTTGCAATTTACAACAGCTGTGCGGCGCTCTGCCGTTCAATGGGTGACAGTAAGACAAGCCTTAAGGTCAGCCTGATGATGAACCTGACAAATATTGCCGGTAACGCAATTTTGATTTACGGAGCAAAAATCGGGGTTCGTGGAGCCGGAATTTCTACGATGGTAAGCCGTTTCGTGGCAGCCGTTGTAATGATTCATGTGTTGAGTCCAAATAGCGGCAAGCAGATTTACCTGGAAAAACTGTTCAGGATTCAAATCCGGTTCGGCATGGTTGGCCGCATCTTAAAAATTGCCGTTCCCAGCGGAATTGAAAACTCTGTATTTCATATCGGTAAAATCCTCGTTTATTCATTCATGTCGGGCTTTGGACTTGCCGCAATTTCTGCAAACGCAATATCCAACACAATCGCAAGTTTTTCAAACATTCCGGCGCAGGCCATCGGTCTTGCAAGTGTTACGGTTATCGGTCAGTGCATCGGAGCCGGAGAAAAGACACAGGCAAAACGTTACGGCAAAAAACTTCTTGGTCAGGCATACATCGGCATGTTCATTACCGCAACAACGATTTTTATCATGGCACCGCTTCTGGTCCGGGCATTCAACCTGTCGGACGAAGCACGCAGCCTTGCCGCAAACGTTATCCGCACCTGTATGATTGCAAACATTTTCTTCTGGCCGATGTCCTTTACTCTGCCTAACATTTTGCGCGCTTCGGGCGATGCCAAATACACAATGATTGTCAGCAACATCAGTATGTGGGTTTTCCGCGTATTATTCAGTTATCTGATTTCAAGTTATATTCTATACAAAAACCCTCAGAACACTCATCTTGCCCTCTACGGTGTCTGGATTGGTATGTATATCGACTGGGTTTTCCGGGGCGCCCTGTTCTTTGGACGGTTCTGCCGCAACAAGTGGCTCGATAAAAAAGTTATTTAAAATTTGAATTAGTGTGCTATAATTTTGCCATGCAGAAATTATTTTTAGATACACGAAAACTTGATTCTTCATGTTGTTTTGCCTATGGTCTTACAGAAGAAATAATGATGGAAAACGCCGCAAGCGCTCTTGAATCTAAAATCAGATTACACGCAGACTGCGGTTCAAAAATCATTATCCTGTGCGGCGGCGGAAACAATGGTGCCGACGGTTATGCCCTTGCCCGCCGTATCAGACTTGATTACGAAGTTAAGTTATACAAATGCTACGAGCCAAAGTCCCAGTGCTGTATCACTCAGGCAGAACGTGCAGAAAAGTGCGGAGTTCCCCTGCTTGATGTTAAAAGGTTTCCCCTGGGTGACCTTAGAAACGGTGCGGTTGTAGTTGACTGTATTTTTGGTTCGGGATTTCGCGGCGAACTTGAAGGCGAGTCCGCTGAACAGATAATTTCTACATTAAATGATGTTAACGCAAGCAGCTGTTACCGGATTGCCTGCGATGTTCCCACAGGCTTGCGCCAGGACGGAACTGTCTGTGATTACACCTTTGCTGCAGATTTGACGGTTACAATGGGCGCCCTCAAAATGTGCCTTTACAGCGACAAGGCAAAAGACTTTACGGGCGAAATTGTTTGTGCAAATCTTGGTATTAGCCGGAGCCTCTTTGAAAATTCAAATAAGGAAAATCTTGAATCCGCATACCTCCTGGAAAAAGAGGACATGGTTCTGCCTTTCCGGCGAAAAAACTTTGTAAACAAGGGTTCTTTCGGAAGCGCATGGATTGCCAGCGGCGAAAAGGTTGGAGCCGGTTGTATTGCGGCCAGGGCCTGCCTTAAATTTGGCGCAGGACTTGTAACCCTCATCCGTCCTGAAATCAGTTTTTCAAAGGCAGACCTGATTGATTTGTCCGTAGAAATTCTGACTGCATTTGAATTTGGTGAGCGCGTTGACTGCGTAGCCGCCGGAATGGGCCTCGGTCACAACGAGCGCGAAGCAAAATACTATTTTGACTATCTGAGAAAGCATAAAAACGTAAGCTGCGTTCTGGACGCAGACCTTTGTTATTCGCCGCAGATTAAGGTGTTCCTGGCTGAGCGCGGAGAAGGCTGTGTTCTGACTCCCCATCCGAAGGAATTTTCCGCCCTGCTTTCTGTCTGCGGTCTTGGTTCATATCCGGTGGAAGAATGTGTAAACAAACGCGCTGAGTTAATCGAAAAATTCTGCAGGGCCTTCCCGGGAGTTGTTCTGCTGGTAAAAGGCTCAAACCCGATGATTGGTGTTTACAATGCCGAAAAGGGATTTAAACTGTATATAAACCGCTTTGGCCGCCCGTCCCTTGCAAAGGCAGGAAGCGGTGATGTTTTGAGTGGAATGATTACAGCGCTCCTGGTTCAGGGATATTCAACGATAGAAGCGGCAATCAGCGGCTCGCTTGCCCACGCGTTTGCAAGCCACTGCTTTAAGAATGACTTTTCACTTACACCCACATCACTCATCGAGGCTGTGGGCCAGCTGGAGTAGGCCTGTTTTTCGGGCCGGTCTCCATAAGACAAGGCTTACTTTCTCTTTTTGCCCTGTTCGATAAAGTTCATGTGGGCCTTTTGTCTGGTGGTAAGAGGTCTGGTGCCAAGTTTGAGCCCTCCGTCGCCGCCTTTCTTATGAAAGTGCTGATCGTTTGAATCAAAATAATTATTCAATTCTGCAATCCAGACAGGAGTTTCAGGATTTTTGTCTCCGTTTTTTACGTACTCAAGCCAGCTGTCAGGTTCCGGCACTTCGAATTTTAAAACCTTTTTTGTGTACGGATGGGTAAATTCAAGGGTGCGGGCGTGGAGACAGAGCCTTCCAAAATGATCGGTGCGTGCGCGGTAATTTTCGTCCCCGGCAAGGGGATATCCTTTTGACGCCAGGTGTGCACGAATCTGATTTTTTTTGCCTGTATCCAGTGAAAGTTCAAAAAGAGTGTGGGTCGGGCCCTGTTCAATTATTTTGTAATTTGTGCGGGCTGTAACCGTTTTAAACTTTCTTCCGTCCGAAGTCATCTGGATGTGTTTTTCGTAAATTGAATCCTTTTCGCCCTTGTGTTTTGGAACTGCACCTTCTTTTGGAACAAATCCCATGTTGTGGGAGTTGAATGCAAGTTCATCATCGATAAGACCTTCGGCAGGCAGAAAGAGAGACTTGTTTTTTGGGTTTTCTGCAACTGCGCGGTAAAGGCGTTCGCTTACCATCTGGTGCCAGCTGTCCATTATCTTTTTCTGAGCGTCTTCGGTCAGGGCAAACATCATAACGCCGGATGTGTCCCGGTCCAGCCGGTGAACAACAAAAGGCCTGTGTTTTTTGTTGCAGGTTCCGTTTTTGCGCATGATTTCTTCGAGGACGGCCTGAGCGGTACGGGCGCGGCTTCCCGGGTACGGAACTGAAAGGAGTCCGCTTGGTTTATTGATAACGCAGATGAATTCATCTTCGTAGAGAATTTCTATTTTTTCTTTACCAAAATCACTTCTGGTCTGAGCTTTGATTTGTGTGGAAGTTTTCATATTTACAGATATTGTTGTGCAGTTTGATTAAAAAATCAATAATGAGGCGGGCGTCTGTTAGGAATATCAATATTTTCTGAGAGGTCCTGGATCCGGCCGCTCAGGATTTTGTTTTCGGCGCGCAAAACGTCTATGAGATTGTTTTGTTTTACCACTTCTTCCTGCAATTTCTGGATAAAATCGTCCATATAGGCAATTTTTGTTTCAAGATTAATGAATCTGTTTTCTGTTTCGCTGTCCATTTTTTTGCCTCTTACCACTTAACTGACCAGGATTTTGTAGTTGAACTTGTCAAAAGTCGGCCTAAAGTGATGCTGTCCTTTACGCTTTTTTTGCCGTCCGGGCTTTTTAATTCAATCTGCAAAGTTCCTTCTGTAACTTCGTCTGCAAGTTCAGGACCATAAACCGAAGCGAGAAGTTCGTTGTATTCCTTTACATTCATTTCTTCGCCGGTTAAGGCAGGAACCATCAGAAGGTCAAAGTAAGATTTGCTTTCTTCGTCCATTGATTCGTAAATTGAATTAATCTGCTCTGGTCCGATGCTCACTGTGAGCGAGTTTGCAGTTTTGCTCAGAATCTTTGAAGAAGAGATTTTTGTTTTTGAAAGCTCTTTTAAAGTTCCGTTTGCGCTCACCTGGTCTGCCTTTGCTGCGGCCTTAACGTCTGTTGTTCCCACTGAACGCAGAAGGTTTGCCACGTCCTGTCCGGTGATTATTGAATTATCAGCTGTTGAATCCTGAGAAACTGCTCCCATAAGTTCCTTAAGCATTGAAGCAGCTTTTTTTGAAAAGCCGATGCTGAATTCAACCTTTGCGCTGTCGTCATTTCCTGCCTGCAGGCTGAGCTGTGATTTGCACGACAAAAGGCTCATGGAAAGCACTGCTGCCATAAGCAGAATGAATTTATTTTTCATTTAAAAACCTCTGTTACTTAAGCAACGATTTTAGCGGAAACGTTACACGAATTCCAGAAGAAAATACGATTCCTGTTGCGAGGCTTTTTAACGGGCTCAATGCACTGCCGTCCGTGTCGTTGAATACTGTGTAGTGAATGTCCTGGGAAAAACTGATTTCTGATTTGCCTGCCTTAAAGCCCGGTGTGTTCCAGCAGACGCCTAAAATTCCAGGGAAGACTGAAGCCTGGATTTTTTGGTCACTGTTTCCCGGAAGATATGGAGTTCCAAGAGTGAATACGGGACCTGCAAACAGGCGGAAGTACTCGTTCATTGTGATGCTAAAAATCAGCGGAAGTTGTAGAACGCCGGTTCCGTTGTCCCATCTTACCATCGTGCCCACACCCGGCTTAAAGTACTTTCCGTTGTATGTTGCGTGGACTGTTGCGGTAAGTCCGCGGAAAGTTAGTCTGAAGTAGTCAGGTGTAAAAAAGTTCCAGTCGATGCCGAACATTCCGTCTACTACGAGTTTGTCCAGAAATGTTGAACCTGTACTCGTGGTTTCGTAAGCGGCAGAAGGTTGTGCATTACCTGAATATGAGGAGCCTGCTCCTGATGCACCTGCTGCGGAAGTGCTTTCGTCGCGGAGTTCAGCGGATTTTGAAGCCGGCAAAAAGCGTCCGGTTTTGTAGTATTTTCCTTTCCAGTAACTTTCGCGGAGGGAACTTACGATTACGCCGGTGTTAGGACCGTCACTTGCGCAGTTTAAAAACTGGCCGTTTCCGATATAAATACCTACATGGCTTGGTTCTTCTGTTCCTGTCGTCCTGAAAAAGACCAGATCACCTGCTTCCCGCTCGCTTTCGTCGATGATTTTACAGAATTTGTACATGTTTTTTACCATGCGCGGAAGCTGGTAGCCGATGGACTCGCGGCTTACTGCGTAAACAAAGCCAGAGCAGTCAAAGGCAGCCGGTCCCGTTGCGCCACTTATATAAGGGCAGCCGATATATTTTTTTCCGTATTCAACAAAGGCAGAGCGGGTTTTTGCCGCTTCCTGTGCATTCAACTGGGCAGTCTGGGCGCATACTCTTGGTGTAAAAAGTAAAAGGGAGAGTAACATTGCCCATAACATAATGTGATTTCTATCTTTTCTGGTCATATTCATATAATTATTATCGGCATTTTTACTGCAAAATTCCAAATTTGTGTGCTATAATATTTTATTCATTTTAACGAGGAGTTTATGGCAAATACAAAAGAACAATACATTCCATGGGAGTTTCTTGACGAATTCAGAGGAAAGGATTTTACGGGCGAATGGCCTACCGTTCCGGAAATGTTCAATATCACGGTAAAACGCGTTGGAGACAAAGCTTGCTTTACCGATTTTGAAGGTCCGGGAGGTTCAAAAAATACACTCTCGTATCCCCAGGTTCAGCAGAAAGTAAAACAGCTGGCTCACTGGTTTGCCTGGAAAGGAATCACAAAAGGCGACCGCATTGCAGTTACCGGTAAAAACTCACCTGAGTGGGGAGTTGTTTTTCTTGCCGCAATGTCTGCCGGCGCAATTGTCTGTCCGATTGACTGGGGCCTCCACGAAAAGGAAGTTGTAAATCTTTTAAATACTGCCAAACCAAAAATCTTCTTTGTTGATGAAGAAAAATATGACTTTTTCAGGGAAGGTCATTTTGATTACGAAGTTTATTC
>DLYJ01000243.1:0-8201 GCA_003447785.1 Treponema sp. | reverse complement strand
GCCCTGGATGCACCGGAAGAAAATGACCTTGCAGCCATTTTGTTTACTTCCGGAACAACGGGAACCCCAAAGGGCGTAATGCTCACACATCAGAACCTTGTTTCTGACACTTATATCGCCCAGTCGAGAATGAGGCTTTATCCAAGTGATGTTTTCTACGCACTTCTTCCGATTCATCACGCATATACAATGCAGGCCGTATTTATTGAATCCTTATCATGCGGTGCCGAAATTGTCTACGGTAAGAGCATGGCTGTCAGCAGACTCATGAAGGAACTCAAGGAAGGTCAGATTACAATGCTTCTGGGAGTTCCGCTCCTGTTCAACAAGCTTCTGGCAGGAATTCTCAAGGGAATTAAGGCTAAGGGCCCGGTTGTAAATGGTGTAATTCACCTCATGCTGAATATTTCATACCTTTTTAAAAAATTATTTGGAATCAACATCGGTAAAAAACTTTTCAAGGCCGTTCTCAAACAGGCAAATATCTATTCATTGCGAATTGCAATTTGCGGTGGCGGACCACTGGCAGAAAGCGTATTCAAAATCTACAACGAAATGGGTATCGACTTTGTTCAGGGATATGGTCTGACAGAAACAAGTCCGATTATCACGCTCAATCCGATTGACCACTTTAAGATTCAGAGTGTCGGCCAGTACTTCTTCCCGTGGATGGAAATGAAAGTTCTTGATGCGGGCGAAGACGGCATCGGAGAAATCGCAGTTCGCGGACCGATGGTATTTAAAGGCTACTACCAGATGCCGGAAGAAACTGCAAAAGTATTTACGGCTGACGGCTTCTTTAAGACAGGCGACCTGGGATGGCTCGATAAAGAAGGCTATCTGATGCTCGCAGGACGGGCAAAGAACATGATTGTTACTGCCGGCGGCAAAAACGTTTATCCTGAAGAAATTGAAAACGCCTTCCAGCTTTGCACGGATATAAGCCAGATTACTGTTCAGGGATATACTGAGGACAAAGAAGCTAAAAACGAAGAAATCGAAGCTTTGATTTATCCGTCTGATGATTTGTATGCAAGACTCGGCCTCAACCGCGATGAAAATGCAAACAATGAGGCAGTAAGGGTCGAAATCAGGCAGATTGTTGCCCAGGTAAACAAGGATTTGCAGCCATATGCCCGCATTACAAAGATTACCCTGCTGGAAAAACCGCTGGAAATGACAACGACTCAGAAGGTAAAGCGTAACTACAAAAAGTAACAATTTTTCTGTATTTTTTGTCATTTATGACTTAAAATAAAAGTATGAAGAAAAAAATTGTTATAGCATTACTTTTGATGGTGACGGCAGTCTTATCTGCCCAGCAATCCTTTTTTGACAACTATGTTTATCAGAACTGGAACTCATTCGGAGGTCTGACCGGTACGACTACGACCGATATTTATCAGACCTCGGACGGTTATATAAACATAGGTACTTATGAAGGTCTTGTCCGCTTTGACGGTGTTGAATTCAAGACGATTAACAAGCAGCACAATAAAAACTATACATTTTCATCCGTTCGTGTTGTTCTTGAAGACTCAAAGGGAAATATCTGGGTCGGCTCAAACGATGAAGGCCTCCAGAGAATATCACAGAACGGAAATAAAACCTACACAATGGACAACGGTCTTCCAAACAATTCGGTGCGCGCGATTGTGGAAGACAAAATCGGCAATATCTGGATTGGAACGGCCGCAGGAGTTGTTTACCTGACACCTTCCGGCCACATGATTACCCCGCAGTTTGAGGCCGGCACTGTTTCCAAGGGAATTATTGCTACAACACTATACTGTGATACTGCCGGACGCGTCTGGCTTGTTACCGCAAATGACCGCGGTCTCTTTATGTATTCAGGCGGGCTTTTCAGAAACCGCCCTGAACTTGAAAAATACGGAAATTACTTTGTTTCTGCAATTGCCCAGGACTTAAAAGGCGACTTCTGGGTTGGACTTGGCGAAGACGGTATTCTGAAAATCCGCGGAGACTCGGTAGAAATTCAAAAAACAGGAACAATTCTTGATTCGGTAAGTACCTGTTCAATTTATGTATTAAAAGACGGTTCTCTTTTGTTTGGAACGGATAAAGGACTGGTTGCCTACAACAACGGTGCCTACACTCATTACGCAAAAAGCGGAATCGGCGAAGTAAAAATCAACAAAATAATCAGCGACCGCGAAGGCAATGTATGGATTGCAACCGAGCACAGCGGAATCGGTAAGTTCAAGCACGGCAAATTCAAGATGACCAAGCTTTTGACTGAAAAACAGACACCGATTGCCTCAAATGCGATTGCAGAAGACCACGAAGGCATTGTCTGGATCGGAACCAACGAAGGCGTTTACTGCTACCAGGGCGATAAGGAAATTTCCAGCCCGCTCAGCACTTATACAAAGGGCATCAGAATCCGCCATATTGCCGTAACACAAGACGATCAGATTCTTGTCAGCTGTTATTCAAAACGAGGCCAGGTTTTATTCAACAAAAAAACGGGCAAAATCAAGTCATGGACAGTTGATAAAGGTCTTGCCGGAAACAAGGTCCGTGTTGCCATGGAAAATGCGCCGGGAGAGTATTATGTCGGTACAACAACCGGTTTGAGTATTATTCACTCGGACGGAACAATCAAAAACTTAAAGCAGCTTGACGGCCTTGAAAATGAATACATTATGTGTATTCACAAAGATAATAATGATGTTGTATGGATTGGTACGGACGGCGGCGGTATTTACCTTATGAGAAATGAGGTAATCATTGCAAACATCTCTTCGGAAGACGGGCTTTCCGGAAACGTAATCTTTAAAATCACACAGGACAAGGAAAAGGTTTACTGGATTTGTACTGGCGGTGGTGTCAGCCGCTGCTATTCATTTGATTCAGCGCATGTAAAGCCTAATTCATTTGAAACCATTAACATGGATAACGGAATTGGAACTAATTCAGTATTCCAGCTGATTCCGGACGATCAGGACAATATCTGGTACACAAGCAACTACGGAATTGCCGTTGTTAAATCAAATGACCTTATTGAATCCGCCCAGACCGGACGACCTGTTACAACAGTCCAGTTCTACAGCCGCGATGACGGTCTGGACAGTGACGGTACAACTTCTACCGCTTTGAGCATCAGGGACAGACACGGTCGGCTCTGGTTTACAATGGTAGACGGTTTTGCGATTTACGACCCGAGCAAGTACAGGGAAAATCCTGTTCTTCCTCTTGTTCATATTGAATCAGTAAAGGTTGATAACGTTGAAATTGAACCTACTGAAAATGAAATCAAATTAAAACCGGGCACAAAGCGCGTTGATATCAAATACACAGGTATCAGTTTTGACGCACCGGAACGAATTCAATTCACTCACCGCCTTACAAACTTTGAAGATGACTACAGCGAACCAAACCTGGGACGTGTTGTTTCGTACACAAACCTTAGCCCGGGAAAGCACACCTTCCTTGTTAACGCAATTAACGGTGACGGATTAAAGTCGGTTCAGGCTGAGCAGATGCTTTTTGTTCAAAAGCCGTATTATTATCAGATTCCAGCTTTCTGGATTATTCTGGTAATTTTGATTTTTGCCCTGCTTATATTGGTCTTTTACTTGAAGCAGAGACAGATTAAGAGAGAAAACGCTCGCCTTGAAAAAATGGTTAATGAGCGTACAAAGGAACTTGCTCACGAAAAGGACAAGTCGGATTCTCTTTTGCGTTCAATTTTGCCAGATAAAATTGCCGATGAATTGCGCGATGATATTCACGTAATTGCGGATAACTTTTCTGACGCATCCATCCTTTTTTCGGACATTGTTGAATTTACAAAGACTTCCAGCGGACATACCGCTGACGAAATTGTAAATGCCCTCAATGATTTGTTCAGCCGCTTTGACGAGAGGGCAAAACAAATGGGCGTAGAAAAAATTAAAACTATCGGAGACGCCTACATGGCTGCCTGCGGTATTCCAAGCCCGTGCGAAAACCACGCTAAAATTATGATAGATTTTGCAAAAGGTATGTATCAGGACTTGGAAGAATACAATAAAACTGCCAATATTAAGTTTGTAATTCGAATCGGTGTAAACTGCGGACCTGTCAACGCGGGTGTAATCGGTAAGACCAAGTTTATTTACGATGTTTGGGGAGACACCGTAAACGTTGCCAGCCGAATGGAAACTGCCTGCAGCCCGAGCAAAATTCGAGTTACGGAAGAGATTAAACAGCATTTACAAAATACAGACATTAAATTTTCTGACCCGATTGAATGTAATATCAAAGGCAAGGGTTTAATGACTACATACGATATTGAATACTAAGAGTTCTGGAGGGAAAAATGAATTCAATTACTACTAAATCTTTTGCAAAACTTCTCGCCCTGACTATGCTTTGCTCTGCATTTTTTGCAGGTTGTGATAAAAGCGGTTCAAAGACTGTAAAGGTCGGTTTGCTTCATTCACTTACAGGCCCGATGGCAATCAGTGAAACATCTGTCCGTGACGCAGAACTTCTTGCAATTAAGGAAATCAACGCTGACGGCGGTGTTCTGGGAAAAGAAATTGTTCCTGTTATGGCAGATGGTGCCAGCGAACCTGATGTTTTTGCAAAAGAAGCAATTCGCCTCCTGCAGACAGAAAAAGTAGCCACAGTATTTGGCTGCTGGACTTCTGCTTCGCGCAAGGCTGTAAAACCTATTTTTGAAGAAAACTATAATCTTTTGTGGTACCCGGTTCAGTACGAAGGTATGGAAGCAAGTCCAAACATTATGTACATGGGCGCTTCTCCAAACCAGCAGATTGTTCCGGCAGTAGATTACTGTGTTGAGCGCTTTGGAAAGAAAGTATTTATCGTAGGAAGCGATTATGTATTCCCGCGTACTGCCAGCAAGATTATCAATGCACAGCTTTCACAGATTGGCGGCTATACAGCCGGCGAAGAGTATGTTCCGCTGGGACACAAGGATTTTGATTCAATCGTACAGAAAATCATTGCCGCTAAACCTAGCATTGTATTGAACACACTGAACGGCGACTCAAACATTGCCTTCTTTGATGCCCTCGGAAAGGCAGGACTTACTTCAGACAAACTTCCTGTAATGAGTTTTTCAATCACAGAAGAAGAAGTAAGCAAGATGGATCTTAATGTTTTGAACGGTCAGCTCGTAAGCTGGAACTACTACGAAACAACAGAAACTCCGCGCAACAAAAAATTTGTTGAAGACTACAAAAACGCTTATGGTCAGACCCGTATGACAGGTGACCCGATTGAAGCTGCATATATTGCCGTTTACATGTGGGCTGCTGCCTGCGAAAAGGCCGGAACCTTTGATGTTGAATCGGTACGTGTTGCTGCAAAGGGACTCAGTTTTACCGCACCGGAAGGAACTGTTACAATCGACGGCGGTAACCAGCACCTCTACAAGCAGGTCAGAATCGGTAAAATCAACAGCACCGGTATGATTGACGAAGTCTGGGCAACACCGACTGCAATCAAGCCGGATCCGTTCCTCAGTACATATCCATGGGCAAGAGGACTCTAAGTCTTTTTGGTCTTGTTTTAATAACGCTGTGCTAGTCCATACGCGTAAAAAGTGCTAATATAAGTGCCTATGAAACATATTATGCAAATTTTACAGGAAGCCGCCCTTCAGAACGGGCCGCTTTGCGTTGGACTGGACACAGATCCTTCTTATCTTCCGGATTCTGTTTTAAAAGTATTTGACAGCCCTGCTCAGGCAGTTCTTGCCTACAACAAAGAAATCATCAAAAAAGTAGCCAGAGATAAAAGTGCCTGCTGTTTTAAAATTCAGATAGCATATTATGAAGCAATGGGTCTTGAAGGACTCAAAGTGTATGCAGAAACAATCAAAGCCGTTCAGGAAGCAGGTTTTGTAGCAATCAGCGATATTAAGCGCGGAGACATTGCAGATACGGCCAAAGCATACGCCCGGGCACACTTTGCCCCGGGCGCAGATTTTGAAACTGACATCATCACAATCAATCCGTACATGGGTTTTGACACCCTCAAACCGTTTACCGAATACTGCAACATCAGGACAAACAGCGAAGGAGTTGAAGAAGGCGGTAAGGGCATTTTTGTTCTGCTCAGAACTTCAAACCCGGGAATGATAGATATTGAACAGCAGGAACTCAAAGCCGGCGGCCGCGTTCTGGATAAGACCGGAAGTGAGCTGGCAAATATTGCAAAAGAATTTGACAAAATCTATAAGGGACAGACATGTTCTCCTGTTGGCGCCGTAGTCGGCTGTACAGAAGAAAGCGATGCCCGTGCCCTGAGAGACGCATATCCGGACATTTTCTTTTTGATTCCGGGATACGGTGCACAGGGTGGAGCTGCACGCATTGCGGCAACATTGCTTGATAAAGCCGGCGGTACAGTAAATTCAAGCCGCGGCATTTTGTGCGCATGGAAAAAAGACGATTCTCTTTCAGCTGAACGGGAAGCAGGCAACATCTGCCTTAAAGATATTTCGGACAGCGCAGCACGAGCCTGTGTTGCAGCTAAGGAAGACTTGCTTAGAGCTAAAAAGGAACTCGGTCTATGAAAGAATTAAAAGATTGTGGCGGAGAAACTCTTCCTACATTTGCAGTAGCAAAGGTTGCAGGATGTTCACCTGTTGCAGGCTGCGTGCCTGTTAACAGTGTCTGGTACTTAAAACTTAATCTCAAGTCTCTTGGCGGAGAAGTTAATCCTGAACCTGTTCCGGGGCAGTTTTACATGCTTCGTCCTGTAAAGTCAGACCTTCTTCTGGGACGCCCGATTTCTGTTTACGGCTTCCGTCGTTTGAGCGAAGACGATATCACAATTGAATTCTTAATTCTCGAAAAAGGAAAGGGAACAGAACAGCTTTGTTCACTTGAAAGCGGTGACGAAGTTGAACTCATCGGACCTGTGGGAAACACATGGCCCCAGCCGGAAAAAGATGCAAAAGTCGCATTGTTTGGCGGTGGCGTTGGTGTTGCTCCTGTTGCCGGTTTTGCTTCGACCCTTCCAAAAAATACTTACGATTTTTATGCAGCATTCAAGTCGGGCTCCTATGGACTTGATTATATTCACCCCCACGAACTTGTTATCACGACGGATGATGGTTCGGTTGGCATTAAGGGAATGATAACCGCTGCCATCGATGAAAATTCAATCAAAAAATACGATGAAGTGTACGCATGCGGACCAACTCCCATGCTTGCCTATATCAAAGAGATTGCAGAAAAAGCAGGCGTAAAATGCTGGCTGAGTCTCGAAAAGCGGATGGCATGTGGTCTTGGAGCCTGTCTCGGATGTACAATCAAAACAGCCGAAGGCAACAAGCGCTGCTGTAAAGACGGTCCGGTTTTTGATTCAAGAATCATCGATTTTACACGCATCCAGTCGGATGTAACAAGTCCAAAAATGGCACGCCGGGAGCCGCTTTCTCAGGAAGACGAAGTTGATTTGTCAGTTAATATCGCCGGAGTTGAATTTAAAAATCCGGTAATTGCAGCAAGCGGTACCTTTGGATACGGCAGCGAATACAACAGCATTTTTGACGTAAATATTCTTGGCGGTATCTGTTCAAAGGGGCTGACACTTGAAGGCCGTCCTGGTAATCCGGGCGAGCGTCTTGTGGAAACTCCTTCAGGGCTTATCAATTCCATCGGCCTGGAAAACCCAGGAATTCAGCACTTTATCGACAACGAACTTCCTCAGATGCTGGAATTTGGTGCCACTACAGTTGCAAACCTGAGCGGTTCTTCGCTGGAAACATATGTTGAAGGTGCAAAACTTCTTGATAAGACAGATGTTCCGATGATTGAACTTAACATCAGCTGTCCTAACGTTAAGGCCGGCGGTATGGCATTTGGCATGGACTGTGCACAGGCAGCCCGGGTAACAGGCGCTGTTCGTGCCGTTACAAAAAAGCCTCTGATGGTAAAACTCAGTCCTAACGCGCCGGACTTAATCGGCGTTGCAATGGCTGTCCGACAGGCCGGTGCTGACGCAATCAGCCTTGTAAACACATTCCAGGCAACTTCCATTAATATCGAAACAGGTCGCCCTGTATTTGAAAATATTCGTGCGGGATTCAGCGGTCCTGCAGTAAAGCCGATTGCACTGCGCATGGTTTACGATTTGTGTCTTGCAATGAGCAAACTTCCTGAAAAGGAAAGAATTCCTGTCGTAGGTCTGGGTGGAATCAGCTGCTGGCAGGATGC
>DLYJ01000051.1:492-6843 GCA_003447785.1 Treponema sp. | reverse complement strand
CCTTAACGAGATTGCTTTCGGCCGCGTCAAAGTTACCGTTATAGTATGCGGTACGAGCACTTTCCTTGAGGGAACGGGTTTCCCGAACAACGTATTCATTCTGCTTTCTTGAAATCTCTTCATCAAGGCTGAAAAGCTGCCTGTCACTTTCTGAGCGCAGCGAAGCGTCTTCCTGCTGTGCAAGGGATGAATTGTATTTTCTTCTTGCCAGATCAAGGAGGTTTCGTGCTTCGTCAAACTGATTTTTGTTCAGGGCAGCAACGGCGCGCTGGTAGTTCAGGCGGGCTTCGTTGGCGTCCTTTGACGCAAGCTGAATCTTCTGTCGTGCAGTGGCAGCAATCTGATTATTCTGAACAATGAGTGCGTCCAGGGCACTGATTACAGTTTCTATATTTTTAACGCCGTTTGCGTATTCGGGGACAGTCTCATTGTACTGTCTTCCGGCACTGAGGCTTGTGTTATATGAAACGAGAACTGTCTTTTCTTTCTGAATATCTGAATTCAACTTTTCGGCTTCAGTTCGTGCCTGGTTCGGGTAGAATTTTACGATTTTTGCAGTGCTTGTTTCTGAACCTGCAGAAACGCTTTCTTCAACACCGTCAAGCAGTGTTTTTGCGTGAACATTTCTGAGCGTAAAGTCTGCAAGAACCTTGTCCGCCTGTTCTGAGTAATTTTTTGCAATCATGCCCCACAAAAGGCCTGCCCTTCTCTCACATTCCTGGCGGGAAACTTTTACAGCACCTTCAAAAAATGCAATTGAATCATCAAAGAAGAGTTCCCGGTCTTCCAGCTGAACTCCGCTGGTAGTGCGCCTGTTGTTCAGGACAGGAACGGCCGGCTGAGAGTCTGCTCCTTTTTTGCCTGCAACAAGGGCACTGGATTCAAGTGCATTGAGGGGTTGAATCTGGCGGTTATAGTTTTGAATATAGCCCTGCAGGACCTTTGCCCTCTGAGTAATATCCTGATTCTGAGGGTTGTAGTTATCAACAAGGTTGTTCTGATTTTGAATTTCGCTGTCAGTTGCAAAAAGTGAACGAAGTTCATTCCGGCTGTATGCGGCGGCAAAATTCATGGAATCGTTATACCTTGTAAAGTTCTGAGCCGGGCTTGATTCAACAAGCTTATACAGAGCCTGGACTTTTAAGCCCTGATCAGCATATTCGGCGCTGTCAGTTCGTGAACGGTTAATCAGAGCATAATCGGATGCAGGGAATGAAGTCTGGCTTTTAATATCAAAGGCACCTGCAATCTGCTCATAGTTTGCCTTAATTGTGTCGTAAACCACCTGCTTCATGGATTCAACTCGGGTATTCCAGAACGAATCCACCGCTCCCACAATGCCTGAGTCAGCATCAACACCGGTGCCTGTTACGGCCCAGCAGCTGAATGTAATGTAAGACGTGTCGCCCAGGCCCGGGTTTAAGGACAAGGCGCGCTGATCGAGTTTTTTTAATTCAAGTCCTTCGCGGTAAATCTGGTTACGGGTATTTGCAAGGGCCGCAAAGGTGTCATTTACAAGAGTAAGATTCTGTGCAGAAGAAGCCCGGTTAAAGTTTCTGAGGCTCATAACATAGGAGTCATAGGCTTTCTGGGCGGCATCGAGCTGGAGCTTAAGAGACTGGGAATAACGGTCTACAAGCCTGATATGCCGCTGAACTTCCGCATTAAGGCTTTCAGGATAAACAACAGGGATTTCCTTTTCACCTTCGAACACAACATCACTGTCGTTTGTTTTAAGGGACAGGGCTTCCTTAAACTTTTCGGCGGCATTGCTGTACGGGTCTGCCTCGTTATCCCTGGCGCCGTTAATCATGGCAACACCCTGGCTGATAATGAGGTTTGAGCGGTTAATGTAATAAGAAAGACGTACCGTACGCCGTGCATCGTTTGTAAGTGCAACGATTTCCGGAGGCGGATTCTGCTCGGATTTTTCCAGGGTTACGATTATGTCCATCTTCTGGGTATCAAGTTCATCTGCAAGGGCGGCGGATGACTCATCCAGGTTTTCTGACTGCTGCATTTTTCCAGACAGTTCTTTTGCAAGGGTATTAAAGCCGTCCCTTGCGTTGAGGATTCGGCTGATTCTTTTCTGTGATTTATCAAACTGTTCCGGGTGAATTTTTATGTAAAGGGATAACTGTTCAAGGGCCTTTGAATATTCTTTTTTTTCAATGAGGTCATCGATTTGTGAAAGGGACATGACGGTCTGTTCAGTTTTACCGGACGAGACAACCTCCGTTTCCTGGCTGAATGCAGGAAAAACTGCCAAAAAGAGAAATATTACCGCTGAAAATGCCCTGTTTTTGCAAAAACCCATTTTATCTTTTCTTATTTTCGGTAAATCTTATTAAGCATTATAGAAAAAAATCCGAAAATTTACATATAATTCGGTAAGTTTTAAATCTGGAGAAAATGGAAATTCACTTTTCTGCTGTCAGAAAAAATCGTCTCATTCTTTCAGTCCTTGTTCTGGGCCTGTCGCTTAACTTTTGCCCAGCGGCCCTTGATTTACAGGACATAAACAACAAACTTTCAGACGTATTTGACAGCCTCAGCGACGACAATGCAGGAACTACAGTTTTCCGCTCGCTGAACATTCCCACAGGCGGCCGCGTAGAAAGCCTTGGAACAAGCTTTACAGGCCTTGCAGATGATATTTCATTTTTTGACTACAATCCTGCAGCATCTTCGGTTTTAAAAAACACGGAAACTGCATTTTTCCACAACTCATGGATTGCAGACTCTGCCATGGAATCCCTGCAGGCAACTACCAGGTTCAACAATCTGGGACTTGGAGCACAGCTTAAGTGTTTTTACGTGCCATTCAGCGAATACAATCTTTACGGTGACAAGGTGGCCGCAAGCTATTACAGCGAAACTTCATTTGCACTCAACGCCTCTTACAACTTTCTTTCGGGCTACAACTTTAAGGGAATTGCACTGGGCTTTAACGTGCGCGGTTCCTGGCGGAACATGCCGGACTACACGGACAATCAGACTGACGAAATTAAAAGCGGTTCAGGCTTTTCACAGTCGGCTCTGGGTCTCATGGCGGACGCCGGGCTTTTGATGAGGTTCAACTTTATCAAAACCTTCAACACGACAGAGCCTAACCTTACTTTTGGACTAGCATTGAACAATATTGGTCTTGCCTTTACGGGCCTTAATACGGAATTTGAACTTGATGACAGCCTTCCCACCCGTGTGAGCGTCGGACTGAGTTACCGCCTTTTTAAACCGGTTCTCTTTACGGTCGAATTCCGAAAGCCAATCAACCTGCTTGATTTTAAATCAAGCGAAATGTGGTCCCTTGCATCAGGCGCAGAATTCAACATTACAAAGTTCTTTGATTTTGAACTTGGATTCTGCCTGCAGGGCGCAAACCCGAGATTCAGCATGGGAAGCCAGTTTGACGTTAAAGGCGTAAAAATGAATATCAACTACACCCTGGATTTAACTTCTTCATTCAATCCGGTTAACCACATAAGTCTCGGCGCCAAACTGAACCTTGGAGACAAGGGCCGCTCTAACATCCAGTCACAAGTTCAGCTGCGTTACGCGGAAGGAATTGAATTATATTCCAAGGGTTCAAGAAACGATATCGAAGATGCGATTCAAAAATGGCAGGAAGCAAAAGAGCTTTCCAAAAACATCGGAATCCGCTACGACCCGGCCATCGAAGCAATCAACACTGCCCGACAGCTTTTACTGATTCATGACGAAATCAACGCTTTTGGAACTCTTGAGCGTTAAATCTTCTTTGCAAAAATCCTGAAATTCATCCACGGGAAAAGATTGTGTTCTTTTTCCAGCTTTGTAAGCCATTCGGTACTTACAACGTTTGATCCCAGTGAATCAAAAACTGTTGTAAATGCAGTTACGCTTGCAGTAAACCTGTATTTTGCGTACTCAGGGGATGATGAATTATGAAGCATTTTGCTCCACTCTGCGGACTGTGCAATCATCAGTTCTTTGGCACCGAGGTTCAGGAGGCGTGCCTTTAACCCTGTATCTGTGGGAAACCTTCCGACAAGGTCGCACATGCGTTCGCACATTTTGCGTGTATAACGGAGCATCCAGCTGTTTGAACTGTCCAGCAAATCTTCGCCATAACCGTTTCCGCTTGCAGCGCAGGGATAAGGTGTAATGCGCTCCAGCTTGAACTGATTTTTTAACATCTGGGAGCAGCTTGCAAATTCGCTGTCTTTATTCAATCTGAGAACGTTTTCAAACCAGTCCATGCCTTCAGCCCAGTTTTGTCCGAGGCTTTCTGCGTTGATACAGCAGACAAGACAAACATCTTCATCAATCTGTTTTGACGCTTCTGCAAGTTTGGCATTTTTTTCACTTAAGAAAGTTTTTGCGTCTTCAAGAGCCTGTTCACGGGCTTTTTTGCTGTCATAAATTGAATTTGATTCGTCTCCCTTTGACCAGTAGCGGTAAAGAGAATTAACGCGGGCAGTGTCAGCCTTGATAAAACAGCCCAGTTCTTCTGCTGACAGTTCGTAGCCGATGTCCCGGTGCTGGTTTTTGTAAATTTTATTTGCACTGAAGCCTGTTTCGCTGTCGTCGATATCCTTCGGGGTGAGCGCGTCACGGCCAAATATTACAAGGGAGTTTTCACAGCGGACAGGAACGTAAATTCCTTTTTCCGGCATATTCTGAGAGAACAAAACTGACTTTGCATCAAGAATTGTGTAATTCAATCCGTATGAGCGGAGAATTCTTTCTATTCCCTGACTGTATCCCATGTAAGGAAGCCAGAAACCTTCCGGTGCAGTAGAAAAATAATGTTTATGGGAAAAAACTCCGGTTTCAACCTGAGCGTTGAGGATTTCTTCCATGTCAGCGTAATGTGGCAGGAAGGCGTATGAACCGCAGGTTGCCAGAAGTTCAATCATTTCTTTCTGGTAAAAATATGCGAATTCCTTCAAAAGATTGCAGCGATATTTTTCCACAAAGTCTGCCTTATTGTTTTGAGCCTTTTCCAGTTGGGATTGTGCAAGTTCAAGAAGGTCCTTATTGTCTTTTAAGCGTTCTACTTCGCGCTGGCCTAAGCAAATGCAGCGGTCAAGCCATGAAACATACTGTTCCTGAATAAGTTTGTCGTCAAGCATTGCACACAAAACAGGGGAAAGAACGAGGGAAAACTTTGCGTTAACTCCTTCTTCCTCAAATTTGTGAAGCATGTTAATCATGGGAATATAAGTTTGGCTTAATGCACCAAAGAGAATATCATTCTGCTGTGCGTAGGGCGAATTTTCTCCTTCCGTGTGTCTTATATATGGCTGATGTGCAACTACAACAATCGATAATTTTTTTGCTGACATTTTTCTCTCCCCTCCAATCAGGAAAACGACTGTCTGTGATTTTCGTAATGCAGGGTAAGAAGTTCCTTCATACCTGAAAGCTCAACGAGCTTAGGGAATTGAATATCACGACCCGGAAGTGCTTCATTCAATTCAACAGCGCCTTTTGGAAGTGCGATTTTAGGTGTAATTGCAAGGTTTTCGTCATCGTGACCGTGGTAAAGGGCTACAAGATCAATGCGGACAAAGTTTTTTCCCGGTGTGAGAAGAACATACTGCTGTCTGTCGTTGTCCCCGACCTGAACGTCAAAGGATTCAACAGGGCTTGCGTCATCCTCGTTTTCCCAGAAAGATACGCGAAGGCACATTGAACGGTAAGAAAGGTCTTCAGAAAGTCTGTTGAGATCTGCAGCCTTGATGTCCCAGTAAACATAAACCCAGGCGGGGTTTCTTAAAAGTGCAGTGATTGAAGTTTCATTATAAGAATCTGGAAGTTTTTCCGTTTCATCATGAACAGGAGCATTTTCTTCGCTTGTAACAATTTCTTCGATATCGTTATCTTCTTCGTATTCGAGAACGGCTTCCAGGAGTTCTGCGATGATAAAGTTGCGGTTTAAATCTTCAGGGATATCTATACCCAGTTCATCACCCAGCGAAATAAGCTGGGAGTTTGACAGGGTTTCCAAATATTGTCTGTTTATTTTTTCAATTTCCATAATTATTTTTTGCTATAACCGTTTTTTTTATAACAATATTCTTAAAAAATGCCCGTTGTGTCAATTGGAAAATAATGATGACAGCCAAAAAAAAGGGGCGCTTAAGTGCGCCCCTGTCAATTCAAAAAAGAACTAGAATGAACCTGCAACTGCAACTGCGCAGGCAACGGTACAAGTCGCAACCTGGCGGTTGCTTAATGGCTGCCCCGTTGCAACAACTGTCTAAGCAGTAGTTCTAAAAATTAGAAACTTCCTGCAACAGCAACTGCACAGGCTACTGTGCAGCCTACCATTGGGTTGTTTCCCATTCCCATGAAGCCCATCAT
>DLYJ01000051.1:0-377 GCA_003447785.1 Treponema sp. | reverse complement strand
GGACCTGCAGCCATGTTATCCGGATGAAGTGTACGGCCTGTACCGCCGCCACTGGCTACAGAGAAGTATTTTTTACCTGCAAGGAGGCGCTCCTTTTTGTAAGTACCTGCAACAGGGTGCTGGAAACGTGTCGGGTTTGTAGAGTTTCCTGTGATGGAAACATCAACATCTTCGTGCCACATAATTGCAACACCTTCGCGAACATCGTCAGCGCCGTAGCATTTTACGATGAGGCGTTCAGGATTGTTTCCGTATGGAATTTCCTTAACAACTGTAAGAGCCTTGTCAGTTCCTTCGCCGTTAAAGTAGTCGAACTTTGTCTGAACGTAAGTAAAGCCGTTGATGCGGCTGATAATCTGAGCAGCGTCTTTTCCAAG
>DLYJ01000221.1:7490-8891 GCA_003447785.1 Treponema sp. | reverse complement strand
GCAACTTCCTTTGCACCGGCCTTGAGGGCCGCTTCGATTACAGCGCGGCGTTCAACCTGAGTGATACAGGAAGGAATACCGATTTTCATGCGGGTTGATTTGAACAGAGAACGATGAGGCAAAACCTTTGAAATAAAGTATTTAATCATGATTTCGCAGCTGTCGATATCAGCGATTACACCGTCAGCCAGCGGACGAATTGCAATAATGTTACCAGGTGTTTTCCAGAGCATTCGTTTAGCTTCTGCACCTACTGCAACAACTTTTTTAGTTCCTTTTTCTACTGCAACAACTGAAGGTTCATTAATTACAATGCCCTTTCCCCTAACATAAATAAGTGTGTTACATGTACCTAAATCAATACCAATATCTGTCGAGAATCTGTCGAAGAAACCCATTTATATCCCCCTAACCCCTTTATTTTAGATCAGCCATTTTTTTTAATGCATCAGGATGATTTGCCTGAACTTTTAATGCTTTCCGCCAGTATGAACGAGCTTTTACAAGGTCACCCTGACTCTCATATAATACACCAAGTCCATAATACGCGTCACCTGAATTTTCGTTTTTTTCCAAAATTGTTGAAAATTCTTTTTCAGCATCAGCATATTTTTTCTGCTCGGTATAAATCTTCCCCAGTAAGACATGACTTTTGTCAGTAATGCGCTCATCCTTGCAGTCCTGTGATATTCTATAAAGGTACTGCTCACTTGCGGTAGACTGACCTGCCTTATAATACTGCTCTGCAATGGAAAGCAGAAGAAGGTCTGTTTCTCTTGTTAAAAGTGCGCGGGTAAATGCGCTTATGCTTTCCATCGTCATGTCCAGAGCGGCATAACTTAATCCTAAATATTCCGGAATATCATCTGCCTTGTAGCCGTGTTTTTCTGCACGAGTCAGATACAAAACAGCCAGGTCTGAATAATAATAGTATGAAGAAACTGTGTTTTTGTAAAAATAGGCCTTTCCAAGCATGTATTCCAGCTGGGGCACAGTCCGCGACTTTGCTTCCTGGAGTGCAAGGCGCATATTGAAAATTGCTTCGTCAAAATATGTCTGTGACAAGAGGGTATCGTTTTCTGCAAGTGCCAGAAAGAACGAAGCGTATCCGTGGTAAATGAGTGCTGTATTATTGAAAGGCTTTTTTTTAAGCAGACTGGCACTTATGTCGTAAACATTGCCGTAGTTGTAGGCTTTCCATTCCCTTTTGATGTGGGTAATTGAATCGCCTTTAAAGATATATGTATCTGCGATTTTATGAATTGCAATTGCGGCAACAGACACTACGACTAAACAAATCCCTAAGACTATAAAAGTCTGGACATATTTGCCCTTTTGTCTTACAACACCGTTTTTCAATATGCTCAAATTCATATCGACCGCACTTTCTCTTTAAAAAAA
>DLYJ01000221.1:0-7392 GCA_003447785.1 Treponema sp. | reverse complement strand
CAAACGCATAACCATCTATCCAAAACTTTTGTTGCCAAAAGCCTTTAGCAGTCTACCCGCAGTATAAGGCCCGGAAAACCATACTGCTGCTTGACTTTGCTCCGAATGAGGTTTGCCTTGCGGATTCTGTCGCCAGAACCCCGGTGGGCTCTTACCCCGCCTTTGCACCCTTACCCTTGCGGGCGGTTTGTTTTCTGTGGCACTGTCTGTCAGAAAAAGGGTTATGTTTATAAATAAACAACTGCCATTTTCTGCCTGGTTATTACCCAGCATTCTTTCCGGTGGAGCCCGGACTTTCCTCACCGGTAAAAGTTATCATCAACGATTACCGGCACGATTATATCCTTTCTGTTGTTTTCTAATTATTGATCGTCAAAAGCGATTGATTTGTCTTCATCATCAGAAGAATCTTCTCTTTCTTCGCCTTCTGCCAATTCTTCGGTTTCATCAGCAAATTCATCATCAAAGTCAGCCAGAGTACCTGTTTCTTCCAGTGATGAATAATCTTCTGCTTCTGATTCATCTACATCTTCATGATACAAAATACGTGAACAGTACGGGCAGAAGAGAATGCTTTCGCCTTCGTGAACTTCGTTTGCAAACTGAGCAGGAAGAATCATGTTACAGCCTGAACAAACACCGTTACGAACGGCTACGATACCTTCGCGGTTACGCTGAATAATGCGCTGAAATTTGTAAACGATTTCTGTATCCAGACCAGGTGTTATTTCCTTTTCCTTTTTTTCAAGTTCCTTGAGTTCATCTTTGTATGAAGAAATCTGTTTGTCCAGGTTAGCCTTGTTTGCTTCAAGGTCCTGTTCCTGCATCTTGATTGTTTCTTCTGTCATGCGAAGTTTTTCGTTAAGTTCTTCAAGTTCCTTTTCTTTTTTCTGAAGACTTTTGCGAACTTCACTTTCTTTTGCAGATGCGTCGTCAATCTGTTTCTGAAGAGCTTCGTATTCGCGGTGAGTAGAGATATTATCCATACCCTTTTCGCCCGACTCTCGTGATTTTTCAGCTTCTTCCAATTCAAGCTGGAACTGGCCAACTTCTGCTTTTACTTCTTCATATTTGGTGTTTGTTTCCAAAAATTCTTTTCTGAGACGAACAAGGAGTTCTTCAGAAGAAGAAAGCTGTTTTGGTGAATCTTCGATTTGAGCTTCAAGAGTGTATTTTTCTGCAAGTACATCCTGAAGAGCTTTAAGTTTGTCAAAAACTTCTGTCATTACCATGTCAAAAACCTCGGGTAAATGTATCGGAATAAGCGGCTTTTGCATATCAAAAAAGACTGCAAAAAGTGCCCATATTATATAAAATTTGTTTTGTTATGTCTATAAAACCGGTCGGTTAAAACTTAAACTGACCGGTTTTCTGAGCGCCGCGAAAAACTTACGTTTCGATGTAATCCCGCAGCCCTGAAGCACGGCGCGGGTGTCGGAGCCTTCGAAGAGCCTTTGCTTCAATCTGACGGATACGTTCGCGGGTAACGTTGAAGTAAAGACCAACTTCCTCAAGAGTAAGACTGTAACCGTCATCAAGACCAAAGCGCATCTTGAGAACTTCCTGTTCACGGGGCGGCAGAGTGCCAAGAACTTCGCGAAGCTGTTCCTGGAGAAGTGTGTATGCAGTCTGATTTGCTGGATTTTCAACTTCCTTATCTTCGATAAAGTCTCCCAGCTGACTGTCTTCTTCTTCACCGATTGGTGTTTCAAGAGAGATTGGTTCGCGGGCAACGTTTTTAACCTGTTTAACCCGGGCAACAGGCCATCCCAGCTGCTGTGCGATTTCTTCATCTTTTGGTTCGCGGCCCAGTTTCTGCATAAGCTGACGGCTTTCGCGAACAACCTTGTTAATCTGTTCAATCATGTGTACAGGAACGCGGATTGTGCGTGCCTGGTCAGAAATTGAACGTGTGATTGCCTGGCGGATCCACCATGTTGCATATGTAGAAAATTTGTATCCCTTGCGGTATTCAAATTTTTCAACAGCCTTGATAAGACCGATATTTCCTTCCTGTACAAGGTCAAAGAACTGAAGTCCGCGGTTTGTGTATTTTTTAGCGATGGAAACAACAAGACGAAGGTTTGCATTGATGAGCTTGTTCTTTGCCTTTTCCATCATGCGGCGTCCGCGGTCGATTTCTTTTGCCATGGAAAGAATTTCTTCTACGTTATTTTCAAAATCATATTCCATGCGGCGCAGGCGTCTATCGATTTTCTGAATCTGAGTATAAACATCGCGGATTTCGTCTGCTGAAAGCCCCAGTTCCTTTTCGAGTTTTGCGGCTTCAGAGTGAATTGCAAGTTTGCGTCCAAGACTGCGCAGTTCACCTGTATTTGAAATACGCAGTTCCTTCATCTTCTTTTCCTGGTTGTGGAAGCATTCTTCAATTTTTTCTGTAGCGTTTACAAATTTATCACTGAATTTTTCGATTTCTTCAGACTGAATTTCTACGGTCTTCAATCCCGGAAGGATTTTACCGCGGAGTTCAACAAGCTGAGGATTCTGGAAAATTTCAGGGGACTGTTCTGCATCAAACAACTGCTTTTTAAGGGCCATGTACTGCTTCATTTCAGGAAGGACCGGTTTAATCCATTCTGAGTAGCAGCCCTTTAAGCGGCGTTTTTCTGCCATTTCTTCATTGATTTCTTTACGTGCCTTTCCCGGTTCATGAGGGTCAATGCGTGTAAAGGCTTTAAGGGCAACAGCGTAGAATTCAGGAATCATCATTCCCGACTCTTTGATTACGTTTTTAATGATGTTTTCGCCCTCTTCCATTTCCTTAGAATACTTAACTTCCTCTTCTGCAGTAAGAAGCTTTTCCTTACCGATTTCCCGGAGGTAAAGTCTGATAGGGTCGTCAACATTTGAATCTTTATCGCTGTTTACGATATGGGCACCGTCGTCATCAGCGGCTTCAGCGTCTTCATCGCCTTCGAGATCTTCGTCATCATCGTCGGCTTCGTCTTCATCATCAAGGGTATCTTCTTCCATAACCTGAATGTTGTTCTGGGTTAAAAGTTGAAGTACACTTTCCATTTTCGGGGAATTTACAAAATCCTGTCCGAGAATCTCATTGATTTCATCCCATGACACGATTTGTTTTTCTTTAGCATATTCAAGAAGTTTTGTAACTAGGGGATCCAGTTCCTGATCCATACTCTGCTATTCCTTTTTAGAGTTAATTAAATTGTTGATATTCATTATTTCGTGCAAAAGCTGCTGGAGTTCTTCTTTCTTTTCAGGCTGCTCAGGGGTACCAAGTTCTCTAATTCTACTAAGTATATAATCCCGCTGTCTTTCCAGACCTTTTTGTTTAATAAGCTGTATGCCGTCACTTACGATTTTAGCAGTATTAGTTGCATATTCTCCGGACATTACGCTTTCTGTAATAAATCGGACCAGTTCATCGCTACCGCAGTGTTCGCATACATTGCTGAAAGAAAGGTTGCCTTTTTGAGCACACTCTTCCAAAACAACGAATAATTCCTTTGCTTCGGCTGTCTCGAATTCATCTTCGTTCAGTTCGCGCCTTACAATATCAAATTGCTGTGTATCAGAAATAACTGCAAGTAACACCTTTAATTCCGCATTTTTCTTAAGTTTAGAAAAATCCTGCACCGGTTCAACTTTCTGAGTAACAACAGTCTGTTTCTGGGCTTGCTGGCGGTTGTTGAAATCTCGTTCTACAGCCTGTCTGGATATGTTGAGCTTCTGGCAAAGCAAATCCAGGCTTGATTCCTTCTGAATGTTATTCTGCAATGCATCTATATAGGGAAAAAACTCAAGGGCTACCTTAGTTTTACCTTCCGGTGTGTCAATCGGGTATTTATGCGTCAGATTTTCAAACAGGTAATCACTATCTATTATAGCACAGTTGACATCCTCCGTCAAGGTTGCCGCCCCATAATTAACCATAATTTCTGCCGGGTCTTTCCCTCCGCGAAGACGAACGATTTTTACCGTAAGCCCCGCCCTGCGGCAAAGCAGGATGGATTTTCTGGTGGCTTCCTGGCCTGCTCCGTCGCTGTCAAAAGACAAAAGTACGGTTCCGCCGGATGTAGTCTGGGAAATCAGTTTGATATGGTCTTCCGTAAGGGCGGTTCCGCAGGTGGCAACCGCGTTTTTGATTCCGCTCTGATGATAGGCAATACAATCCATATAGCCTTCACAGATGATTGCAGTCTTTTTAAGGCGAATCTCTTCCCTGGCAAAATTAAATGCATAAAGGGTGTTCTTTTTGCTGTAGTGCGGAAGTTCGCGGGAATTTAAATATTTTCTGTCATTTTCGCCCTGCTGGTGGAGAATGCGTCCGCCCATTGCCACACACTCCCCGTGCCTGTTGAAAATCGGGAACATCAGGCGGTCAGAAAAGAACGAAACGTTCGGGTAGTTCTGGCTGAAAAGACCTGACTTTGCAAGAAAGTCATCGCTGAAGTTTTTTTCCTTTAAGAACCTGTGCAGCCAGAACCTGTCTTCAGGCGAGTATCCGATTCGGAATTTTTCAATGGTTTCGTCAGAAATTCCACGGCCTTTGATGTATTCAAGGGCCTTTTTTCCTGACGGGTGCTGTGTCAGAAAGAAATGAAATGTTGTAGAAACCCGGTCGTATAATTCAATTGTTTTCTTTTTTGAATCATCAAATTTTACCTGACTGTCCCCCTTGTCCGAGTAAGTAAGTGTAATTCCGTATTTTCTGGCAAGAATATCTACTGCTTCAGGAAAACTTACCTTTTCAATATCCTGAATGAACTTGATTGCAGATGAACCGCCTGCATGGCAGCCAAAGCAGTAATATGCATTTCTGTCGGGAACCACATGGAAGGAAGCCGTCTTTTCGCCGTGGAAAGGACAGCAGCCCCAGAAATCCGAGCCCCTTTTGTCGAGTTTTACATATTCACTTACAACCGAAACAATATCCGCCGCATTTTTTACGGCTTCAATTGATTCCTGACTGATAAATCCCGCCACTACTTAGTCGCCGCCTTTTTTGTTTTTAACTGCATTCCGGCCCTGATATGGGAACCAAAAGATTTTGTAAAGGCATGGGTTCCTTTTTCGGCATTGGTCAAAGTAAAGTAATAATAATCGGTTTTGGGAGGATTTGCGGCCGCACTGAGGGCAACAAGTCCCGGGTTACTGATTGGAGATGGAGGTAAACCCGCCCACTTGTAAGTATTGTACGGCGAATTAATCTGGAGATCTTCGTAGGTAATTACATCCGGATGAGGACGCCCCAGAATCTCGGTAATTATATATTCAATTGTTGCGCATGAATAAAAGCCCACATTATCTTCCAGACGGTTATAGAAAACACTTGCGATGAGAGGCGCTTCACTTTCTACCCGGTATTCCCGTTCAACAATGGACGCCATAATCAGAATGTTATAGAGTTCTGACGGTGACTTTTCTGAAAGTCCCTGAATTGTTTTAATGCGGTCAAAAAAGTTATCAGCCATCATGGAAACAACGGCCTTTGCGTCCATTGAAGGATTAAAGAAATAAGTATCCGGGAAGAGATAACCTTCCAGACTGTCTGCCGGAATCTGATATTTTTCCAAAAGTTCGTAGCTTGTTGCGGCTTCCCTAAAATCAGCGGCCGAGCACACACCTTCTGCTTCAAGCATCAGTGCGATTTTTCCAAGGGTCAGGCCTTCAGGAAATACAACTTTCAGATACTCCTGCTTTCCGGAATCCAGAAGTTCAAGAATGGAAGCCTGAGTCATGGATGAATCAATATTATAAATACCTGACTTTATTGCGTATGGTTTTGCCCTTCCATAAAAAAATGGTACACGGGCCGCAAGAACAAAAAACTTTTCCGAACGGATGAGGCCCTTTTCCTTCAGGAGTTTTGCAACTTTAATCGTACCTGTTCCCATGGGAATCTGCACTTTTTCCTGAACGGCATGTGAGTGTGAAGAAACAGGAAAATAAAGCTGACTTACGATAAAGCCGGCTCCGGTTACGGCGGCAAAACAAAGAGCAAAAATTAAAATACAGAGTTTTTTAGTTTTCATGAATAAAACTTCTCGACTTCGTCAATTGACATATTTTGATAGATAAGGAGTTCGATTTGACGGGCAAAATCTTCAAGCCCCTCAGGAAGTTTACCCTGATTCTGCCTGAAAAAACGGGCAAGAATTTTGATTTCGCGTTCGTTAAATGAATAATCTAAAGAAAATGCCGGTTCAGAGGTTGAATTAGTATCACTGACTTGTTCCGGATTTATCATAGACGCAGTTCCCTACCTTCCACAGCAAGATGAACTTTTATCTCGCCGTGCGCTATGTATTTAGAATACCAGCGAGCAGATTCTAGTATAGAATTAAGTTTTTTGTCATCATAGGTTGGTTCATGATGGAACAAATAAAGATTTTTTATTTTCCAGGCAACCGCAAAGTCAACGGCAAAACAGAATGCGGAGTGCCCCCAGTTAGCCTTTCTCAAAGCTTCTTCCACAGTGTACTGGCTGTCAAGAACAACAGCATCAGCCCCATAAAAAACAGCCTTAAGTTCCTCATTATTTACATCAAAGTCATCGTTGGTTAATTCAACATCGGTTGCGTACACAAATTTACGGCCGTTTTCAACAACTGAATATGAATAAGAGCCGCCGGGATGGTTCATGCGGGCAAGATTTATTTTAACATTATCAAGTTGAATTTCCTGGCCGGGCTTTACGACATGAAAGTTAATCTTTTTGGAAAGTGCTTCCCATGTGACCGGATAATAGGGAGACACCATCTGTTCAGAAAGATATTTTGCCATATCGTCAAAGGGTGAATAAATATCGATTGTTACGTTGGGATTATATGCAAAATCAAAGAAAGGAAGTCCCTGGATATGGTCCCAGTGAAAATGAGAGAAAAACATGTTGTAATGAAGGCTTTCAGAAAGAACACTGGACTTGCCCATCTGGCGCAGTCCTGAACCTGCATCAAAAATAATTTTCTGATTATCAGATGTTGTTAATTCGACACAAGGAGTATTACCGCCTGCGGTTCCAAAAATCCATGCAGGCAAAGAAGCTAAGAATTTTTCCCGTGAATCTGATGATTGTAAATCAGCTGCGGTGATGCGCTGAACAGCGGCAGAAATTTTTGCCCGTACCTGATGTGGCGTAAGCGGTGTGGGGATCGAGCCCCGCACTCCCCAAAATTTAATGTTCACTCCCAACTCCGGTAAACTAAAAACTTTTATAAATCTAACAAAAATTATAATTCCTAAATGAATAAAAATCTACTGTGAATTTTTGAATTATTAAAAAAAAGACAAAAAAAAAGTTCCAGATATTCTGGAACTCACTATGGGGAGTGAAGGATTCGAACCTACGAAGCACTAGGCAGCAGATTTACAGTCTGTCCCCTTTGACCACTCGGGAAACTCCCC
>DLYJ01000110.1:16611-21170 GCA_003447785.1 Treponema sp. | reverse complement strand
AGCTGCATGACTTCCTTAAGGTGTTCGAGGGAAATCATGCCCAGCAACTGTGAGTCTGAAGACTTAACTTCGTAGTTCATGTTTTCGTGCTGGCTGAATGACTGGATTATGTCACCGAGAGTGTCCATTTCGCCGACAATTGCAGGCGATTTTTCTGAACAGACTGGTTGACCGCTGGCAAGAACGTCCTTTACGAGAGATGTTTTCATGATGTCTTCGACTGTAACATCAAGTCCGACTTCGCCTGCCTGCTGAACTCCATATTTGACGAAGACAGGGCCCAGAAGCTGAACGATAAAGGTTGTTGCGGTAATAATCAGAATTACCTGAGGTCCGATTGTGTCAGAAAAGTCGTTTGCCGCTGCAATGCTTAAACCGATTGCAACGCCTGCCTGGCTCAAAAGACAGAACGGAAGATATTTGTAAACTGTCAGAGGAGCCTTTGTTATTTTTGCGCCAAGTCTCGAACCAATGGTTTTTCCGATGGTTCGTCCGCTTACATAAAGCAGGGCCAGAACACCGATAAACGGAGTTACAATCCACACATTCAATTTGGCACCGACTGTTACAAAGAAAAGAACATAAATCGGTGGCGTAAAGCGCTCAACAAATTTGAACATGGGACGTGTCTTTGGTTTTGCAAAGTTTGCCATAAAAAATCCCACAGACATTGCGGAAAGAATATGGTCCAGTCCGAGAAGTCCGCAGATTCCGCTGCTTAAAAGAAGAACTGCAAGAGAAAAACCTAAAACGCGGCCTTCGTTGTCCATCAGACCTTTAATTAAAAAATTCAACAGCCAGCCGAATGCAAGACCGAGTACGATTGAACCAAAAATATCGTATGCTATCAGACCAAGCTGCGGCAGAAAGGCAACTGTTTTTCCAGTCAGAAGAGGGGAGGCGATTGTTGAAGCGATTGCGTACAGAATAAGTGCAACCGCGTCGTCCATTGCAACGATTCCGAGAATTGTTGTGGTGAGCGGACCCTTTGTTCTGTATTCTTTAAGAACGTCTGTTGTTGCGGCCGGTGCTGTTGCGGCACAGATTGCTCCTAAAATCAATCCGATTGAAAAGGCAGTTTTGATGTCTTTTGTGAATATATATGTGGCAGTTGTGGTCAGAATTCCGACTACGAAGAACGGTGTGATTGATTCGCCGAGAAGGATGCCGACAAACTGTTTGCCGTATTTTTTGATTACGTCAATTTTTAATTCGGCGCCTACGAGGAAGCCGATCAAGGAGAGTGAGATGGTGCTGACCGGGTTGAGGGCTTCGATTGTCTGTCTGCCCAGAATCATCAGTCCAGAAACACCGAGGATAATACCGGTTACGATGTAACCTACAACCTGCGGAATTTTTAATTTCTGGAAGATGCGGCCGCCTATTGAGCCAAAAAACATAATAATTCCGGCAAGAAGAATAAATTCTGTGCCGCGCAGTGTCATAAAATGCAAAAAAGAAGGAATGTACTGAGCAATTGGATTTGTCATGATACGCCAATTATAGTGATTTGGAGTATTATAGGCAAATTTATTTCAAATAAAGCAGTTCGCGCACAGTCTGGGCCGGTGTAATTCCGTAATACAAAAATCCGTACATTGCGGCGGCTCCCACCATTTTTCGTCCGTATCCCCGTGTTTCCGGGAAAGGAAGTGTTTCGACATAAAAATCCATGGGAAGTGAATTTGCATTTTTCCACTTGCGCACATTTGTCAGCCCCGCGTTGTAGGCAAGCATGGCGAGCAGAACTGAGTTGTCAGGTGTGCGCCCGATTAACGAGGCAAGATAATGTGAGCCCATAGCGATGTTTGTTTTTGGATCAAGAACATCGTAATCGTCGCCCAGTTTGAGTTTGCGTGCCTCATCGTCGGCAGTTCCTTTCATGAGCTGGGTCAGTCCCTGGGCTCCGGCCTTGCTGGAAATTGAAGCGTCAAAAAAACTTTCGCTGCGGATAAGTGCGTACAAAATCTGTTCCTGGAGGTTATTTGCCCTGCAGGCGTCTTCTATAAACTGGTAGTAAAAGCGCGGGTATGTTAATTCAAGAAGCTCGTATGGAATTTTGCCCGCCCACGAATTTCTGGTGCGGTTTGCAATTCTCAAGGATTGAACCCTGTAATCGTTGCTGAATGCGCCGCACTGATTGAGGAATTTGCTGGCCTGGATGCAGCTTTCAAGGTTCAGGACTTTTCTGTCAGAAAGCCACTGACTGTAAATTTTTTGCGGAAAGCCGAATGCGGCGTACCCTGAAAGCAGGGTGCAGGCGTCGTTGTCAGTCTCGTTGTCCACAGAAGTGCCGCCGGAAAGAAGTATGTCTGTCACGTAGGTTTTATCCACGATGTTCATTCGTTCGAGGGCGCACACTTTGTAGTAAATGTCGCAGTTTCCGCTCAGGACGCGGGTAAAGGCTGCAACGGCTTCCTTTGTTTTTGGCTGTCCACGGGTGTCGCCGTAGCCTTCTTCAAGAATTCTACCGGATAAATAGGCAAACTTACATGCGGTTTCTTCTGAAGCGCAGTTGTCGATTATTTTCCACACATCGTAAAAATCCTGCCACTGTGCGTGGGACAAAAGCAGGACTGAAAGGTTGTCAAAAAAGTCGTCAAAATAAGACTGGTTCGAAATCCGGTTTGCGTATTTTTTAAGCGTTTGAATAATGTCACCGGTGGAAGTTCTGAGCTGCATATTCAATAAATACCACAGACAGTTGTCGAACTGGTCTCCGTCTTCGATTACATCCAGGGCCTTTTTAAAGTTGCTCTGAGTCAGGTCCTGGTAGCGGCCGGCCCTGTCGTAAAGGCGGGCGGCATAAAAATATGCGCAGTAGGCATTTTGTCCGTCCAGGGTGCGTGCAAGAGTTTCAAATCTGCGGGCGTCAGCCTTAAAGTCTTCGGTTCCGTAGAGGCGAGCCTTTCCAAGGTCAGAAATTATCTGGTAATCAGGCGGACGGTCTAGAACAGAGTATAATTCCCTGAGTTTTGAACTTTCTTCGCAGGCTGCAATGTAATTTTTTTTGTAAACGAGGTTTCTGAAAATCAAAAGTTGAATTGCCGGGTCTTCCGCGGCAATCCCCTTGAATTCAACAAAAGCGTTCCAGATTTTGTTCTGGGTTTTGCCGTATGGTTTACAGATGAGCCAGTTAAAAAGGTCTTCCTTGAGGCGGCTGTCATCTTTTTTAATCATACTCAGAAAGCGGAGTTCGGCCAGCTCGTCTGTAAGGTCTGTGTATTTAAACCTGTCTGTTATCGAAATTATGCGGGAGTATTCGCCCTGCTCAAAAAAGACCCGGCAGGCGGCAAAGAGAGCTTCGGCATCGTCGTAGTGTTTGCAGATGTAATCGCAGGCCTTGGTGCGTTCAATTACGTTGCCGATTTTTGAAAGTTCAATTGCGCTCATGCGGGCAATCTTTGGATTGGATTTTGCGCGGCTTTCCTTAAAAAATGTGATTGCGCTTTTTTGGTTGCCTTTATCGAGGGCGGAAAGAGCCATAAAGTATGAGGTGTCATTTTTGTACTGTTTTTTGAGAGACTGCGCCTTTGATTTTGAACATGAAGCAAACAGCGCAGCAAACAAAAAAGCCACCGCGATTATCCGGTGGCCTTTATCATTATATAATTTCAATTTTTTACTCAAATGGAATCAGAATATCTGTTCCAGAAATAATAAGATCCGGATTTTTAATCTTATTATATTTTGCAATTTTAGGGTAGCGCCATGGATTTTTATAGTAAGCGTCTGCGATATCCCAGAGTGTGTCACCCCAGCGGATGCGGTATTTAACATCTGCCTTCTTTTCCTTTTTTGGAGCAGGGGCTGGAACTACAACTTCAGGTTCCGGGGCAACTACAACCTTATCTTCTTCTGCTGCAGGGGCTTCTGCAGCTTCGATAACTTCAATGTTTTCCATTGGCTCAACTTCTTCAACTTCAGTTTCCTGAATTGTTGCTTCTGTTGTTGTTTCGCCCCGAGTGTTGCGTGACTTAATCAGATTGTATTTTGAAGGAACGATGAACAATACGAGGATTGTTGCGATAACACAGATAATTGCACAGATGATACAGATAATCATCGGAATGTGAGTTTTGTGTTCTTCTTCCTCGTCATAACTTGAACTGTCACCTTCCAGGGTTTCCTTGTCGTACAAATCAGAAAAATCCATTGCCGGCGAAGATGATGTTGAACCTGAAGCTGTTCCTGTTGTGTCGCCGAAATCAACATCTGTGTCTGTTGTCAGGTCGCGTTCGGTAAATACAGGGTCTTCGTTGAATGCAGGGTCATCAAAGTATCCGGTGAGGCCTTCTGCTTCTGTTCCTGAATTTTCAGTTTCTGTTGAATCTGTAACTACCGGCTGGTCAAAGTCCGGAAGGGTAAAGTCTTCGTTCGAAGAAGGTTCATCCAGAGCTGATGTATCGAATGTTTTTACGAGATCGTCTGATTCAACTGTGTCTGCAACTGTTTCTGCTGCCAGGTCGTCTGCTGTATCAGGAGCATCTGTCGTAAACGAATCATTGTCGAACATATCTGCGTTTCCGATATCAGGAAGTGTTTCTTCGCTTTCAGCT
>DLYJ01000110.1:0-16520 GCA_003447785.1 Treponema sp. | reverse complement strand
CGCTTACAGCTTCGCCGCTTTCAGCTCCGACGCTGACCGGTTCGCCGGTAACAGTTTCGTCCGTTCCAGCGTCTGTAACTTCTTTTGCGTCAACGTCTGTAACTGTCTCTTCAGGAAGTGAAAAATCAGAGGCAAAGTCATCAGAACTTTCGTCAGCTTCAGGCATAGCGCGTTCTGTACCTGAGCCGCCTGTGAGGACATCGTCTGCTTCTTTGTCAGTCTTTGCTTCATCGAGGATTTCGCTGTCAAAACTGAATGGAACTTCGTCAACGGTTTCTGTTACGACACCGTTTGTATCTTTTTCTTCCTGGATACCGTTTGCAGTATCATCTTCAAAGTCATCAAAAGTGAATTCTGAACTTACGTCTGTAAAACCGTCATCTGCAGATGGTTCTTCGGCGTTTTTTGCGGCACTGTCTGTTACTTCAGGAACATCTTCGAGGGAAAGATCGTCTTCCTGAACAGCATCGTCGCTGGTGTCTGAAAGTTCAAAATTTGTAGGTTCGCTGCGTTCGGCGAGAGTACGTGAAACAAGAACAACATTTGTTTCGCTCTGTTTACCTGTTTCTTCGTCAACTACTTTTGCATCCAGCTCGTTGTTTTCATTCAGACCTACAGAAAGGTGGAGTTCAACTTCTCCGTTTGGATGGGGAACAAGGTTTGAAACTTCGAGAGTATCAACGTACTCTGCGTCTTCCATGGTTCCTGTTGCGGAGCGGTACAAATCGATTTGAACCTTTGTCTGACCGTCTTTTACAGTGGTCAAATCAAGTTGATAAGTTTTAGCTGTTCCTTCTTCCAAGATCGGGTAGAAAGAGCCGTCTGCAAGTTTAATACCGATAGTTTTCATAGATTTTCCCTCGTGGCATATAAAAATGCCTATTCTTTAAGAGTATCGGCACTTTGACCGAATTTCAACACTTTTTTCTCTTGTTTTTAGGTGAATTCACCAGTATATTTATAGCAGGGTACAATTATTTATTATAAGGAGATCACCGTCATGGAAGATATCAAAGGAACACAGACCGAAAAAAACCTGCAGACCGCATTTGCAGGTGAATCACAGGCTCGCAACAAGTACACATACTTTGCAAGCAAGGCTCGAAAAGAAGGCTATGAACAGATAGCTGATATTTTTGAAGAAACAGCAAGAAACGAAAAAGAACACGCAAAGATCTGGTTCAAACTTTTGAATGGCGGGGAAATTTCTTCAACAGCAGAAAACCTCAAGGCTGCAGCAGAAGGTGAAAACTACGAGTGGACTGACATGTATGACGGATTTGCAAAAACCGCAAAAGAAGAAGGATTCCCTCGCATTGCAAAACTTTTTGAAATGGTTGGCGCAATTGAAAAGCACCACGAAGAACGCTACCGAAAACTGCTGGACAATGTTGAAAAAGAACTTGTATTCAGCAAGGACGGAGACGCAATCTGGCAGTGTGCTAACTGCGGACACATCGTTGTAGGTAAAAAAGCACCTGCAGTATGTCCGGTTTGTGCTCACCCACAGAGCTTCTTCCAGGTTGAAGCTACAAATTATTAATTAAAAGGCGCCCCCTCGCCAAAAAAAATGAAGTGTACCCCAAAAATTGGAATATAATTTTTGGAGGTACATTTTTTATGTCTAAATTGTCAGATAAAGATAAGGCAAACATTGTTGCACATTATCTGAACTCTGGAGATGGTTTTAAGCTCACCGCAAGAAAGTTCGGTGTTCATAAATCAACAGTTCGCTTGCTTGTTCTCAAGTATAATGAAGATGGCGCAAACGCCTTAATCAAAAAATCCCGTTCATACGATACGCAGTTCAAAATACATGTGTTAGAATATCAGCGTAAATACAATCTGTCCGATGTAAAAACATGTACACTTTTTAAAATATCTACAACTTCTTTACTTCGAAACTGGCGAAAAAAATATTGTGAAGGTGGTTATTGTTTGTTGGACAGCGATAAACGCGGAGATCCAAAAACGATGACTAAGAAAAAGAAAGAAAAACAGATTACAGAAAAAAGTGAACTTGAAAAACTGAGGGAAGAAAATGAATACCTCAGAATGGAAAATGCCATCCTAAAAAAATTGAGGGCCTTAATTCGGGAAGAAGAGAAATCCGGACAGAACTCAAGGCAAGAGTCATCGGAGAATTAAGGCACGATTTTTCTCTTCGCAAATTGTTAGCATATTTTGAAATGCCTGTAAGTACGTTTTACGCAGCAATAAAACCCAAAAAAAACAAATATGAATTAATCGAAAAGCAGATAATTGATATTTATCATGAACATAAAGGTAGATATGGCGTCAGACGTATCTGTTTTCAGCTTAAAAATGAAGGTATGGTAATAAATCATAAGACTGTTCATAGGCTTATGAAGAAGAATGGTCTGAAAAGCGTTCAAAGGCGAGTAAAGTATAATTCATATCGCGGAGCCGTTGGTAAAGCTGCGCCAAATATCATAAACAGAAATTTTGCAGCTTCAAAAGCAAATCAGAAGTGGACAACAGATGTTACACAGATAACTATTAGTGAAAAAAAAATATTTCTTTCACCAATTCTTGATATGTATAACGGTGAAATTGTCAGTTATAACATTTCATATCGACCTGATATTAATCAGGTAATGGATATGCTTGATAAAGCATTTGAGAAAGTTCCAGAGTGTAAAGGTCTCATTCTGCATTCAGATCAAGGATGGCAATATCAACAGAAGCGATATCAAAAGCGTTTAGAAGAAAAAGGAATTATTCAGAGTATGTCTAGGAAAGGAAACTGCTTAGACAATTCAGTTATGGAAAATTGGTTTGGAATAATGAAATCAGAGTTACTTTATCCGAATAAATATGAAGATGCGGAGATTTTCATTAAAGATTTAATCGGATATATTGATTATTATAATACCAGGCGGATTAAGTTAAAATTAAAAGGACTCAGTCCTGTTCAATTCAGAACCAAGTCCCTTTTGCCCACCTGTTAAAGTGTACAAAATTTGGGGTACACTTCAAAAATGGCGAGGTCGGGCTATTCGTGGCTACGGCGTCAACGCGCCTTCGGTGCCAAGCACCCCGCTTATAGCGGGCCACTACTATCCCTGGCGCATAAATACACATAGTTTTAGTTCCGATACATAGTTTTAGTTTCTAAAACTATGTATGGGAGCAGGAATTCTTCCCCCGCGGTTGATAAAGTCTGCACAGCTAAACTTGCTTACAGGCATTACAGGACATCCACCCAAAAGACCGCCAAATTCAACCCAGTCGCCTGCCTTTTTGCCAGGAGATGGAATAAGTCTTACCGCCGTAGTTTTATTGTTAACCATACCGATTGCAAATTCATCGGCCATAATTCCTGAAATTGTCGTAGCCGGTGTATCTCCCGGAATCGCAATCATGTCCAGACCGACAGAGCAGACTGTTGTCATTGCTTCGAGCTTTTCCAGACAGATAGAACCCTGTTTAACCGCATTAATCATTCCCTCGTCTTCGCTTACAGGAATAAAGGCTCCAGACAAACCTCCCACAGAAGTGCTTGCCATTACGCCGCCTTTTTTAACCATGTCTGTAAGCATTGCAAGGGCCGCTGTGGTGCCGGGACAGCCTGCGCTTTCGAGGCCGATTTCCTCGAGGATGCGTGCAACGCTATCTCCAACTGCCGGAGTAGGTGCAAGCGAGAGGTCTAGAATACCAAAACCAACTCCAAGACGGTTTGCAGCTTCTGTACCGACGAGCTGACCGAGGCGGGTAATCTTGAATGCCATTTTTTTGATACCTTCGGCAAGTTCGTTAATCGGGCGGCCCTTATAGTCCCGGGCTGCGGCAAGAATTACGCCCGGTCCCGAAACACCGACGTTGATGACTGCGTCAGCTTCGCCCGGTCCGTGGAAGGCGCCTGCCATGAACGGGTTGTCTTCCGGGGCGTTGCAGAATACGACGAGTTTTGAACAGCCGTTAACAGCGCAGTCTTTGCTTGCTTCGGCAGTTTTTTTGATGGTTTCGCCCATGAGTTTTACGGCGTCCATGTTGATTCCGCTTTTTGTTGAACCTACATTCACGCTTGAGCAGACAAAATCAGTGGTTGCAAGGGCTTCCGGAATTGAATCGATTAGAATTCGATCAGCAGGTGTAATTCCTTTCTGGACGAGTGCACTGAAGCCTCCGATAAAGTTAATTCCAAGTTCTTTGGCACATTTATCCAGGGTTTTGCAGTATTCAACATAAGATTTTGCATTGCTTGCTGCGGCAACGAGAGAAATCGGAGTTACGGAAACGCGTTTGTTGATGATAGGAACACCAAGTTCTTTTTCGATATCCTGTCCGACTTTTACGAGATTTCCAGCTTTTTTCATTATTTTGTCGTAGATTTTTTGGCAGGATTTTTTTGAATCCCCGTCTGCACAGTCTAAAAGAGAAATTCCCATTGTGATGCAGCGCACATCAAGTTTGTGGCGCAAAAACATATTTACTGTTTCCTGAATTTCAACAGGGGTAAAAAGCATAAAGTTCCTCCAGAACACCGGCTGCCCGGAAAATGCGCGGACTTAACACGGTGTGATTAACGGATTTTATCACTAAATGCCGATTCCTTTAAAGAGTACAAGAAAAGAACTGTTTTGTTCACTTGACGGTATCGGCCTGACAGTTTACAATAACCGTATTGTAAGAAATACCTTTTTTGGGGGACATTATGGCATCAGTAGAAAAAGACAGCACATCTAAATTTGATAAACTTCCAGTAGTAGTACAGGCAATCCTCGGAGTACTTTCACTCGCTTTGATTACAGCAGTAGGTTTTGGCGTATACTTCCTGTTCGATGTATTGCTCTTGGATCTTGATCCAATCGGAAGCCTTTTCCGCGCAATATTCTAATTTAGTTAATTATTCCGCAAGGAACTGAAAATTTGGCAGTCCCGTCACTTAGCGTGGCGGGATTTTTTTTGCCCTTTTCACAATGCGGCCAGCCCCACCGGCCGCACCGGCAGGTCACTCTTCAATTACCCTGTACATCGGGTCCTGGCCCGGGAGCAGCTCCAGAATGTGTTTTTCGGCCGCAATCTGTTCGGTGGGGTCATGTGTTACATGGAGCAGGGTTGTAGTTCCTGTTGAAGCAACTGTTTCCAGAAGGCTCAGAATGTTTGTGCGGTAATTTTCGTCCAGACCGTGGCATGGTTCATCGAGAATCAGAATCTTTGGCTGCTTTACTGCCGCACGCAGAATTAAAATTGCGCGCTGTTCGCCGTAACTCAATGAATTGAAATTATCGTTTGCACGGTCCAGAAATCCGCCCAGCTCAAGCCATTTGCGGGCAAGTGAGCGTTCAACGTCACTTTTCTGCTCGTATAATCCGATTGAATCATGAAAGCCTGAAATTATTACGCCTTCCAGATCCGTTCCTCCCACCATTCTGTATTCAACATGAAGGCGGTAGCTTACGATTCCGAGATTTTTTTTGATGTCCCAGATGGATTCGCCTGTTCCCCGGCGGCGCCCGAAGAGTCTTACATCGTTGCAGAAAACCTGATGGTTGTCGCCGGTAATCAGTTCCAGGAGGGTGGTTTTGCCCGAGCCGTTGGGTCCGCGGATGAGCCAGTGTTCCTGAGGGTTTACTGTCCAGTTAAAGTTGTGGAGAACCTGATGGTCGTCCCAGCCCACATTTACATCCGTCATTTGAATCAGACTGCCCGTGCCGTCTGCGCCTGCGTCCGAAGCCGGGGCCTTGCCTGTGGTTTTTGCGTATTCAATTTGAATCGTCTTTAAATCATTTATAAATGCCAGGCGTTTTGCTTCTTTTTCTGCGGCTTCTTTTTTGCTGCGTTCGGCGAGGAGTTTTTCGTAATCAGTCTTTGTTCCGCAAAATGAAACTTCCTTATTTTTGAATTCAAGAACATTTGTAATTGTGTCCGGAATTTCGTGATAGCGTTCCATTGCCATGATTACAGAAGTTCCTGTGGGACCGTTTGCGTGGTGGCGCACAATTGTTTTAAAAAAGTCCAGCAGAATCGTGCGGCTCTGAATGTCCAGGCCCGCAAAAGGATCGCTCAAAATCAAAAGTTTTTTCTTTGACAAAAGGGCGCGGCACAAGAGGGTTCGCCTGATTTCGCCAGTGGACATGAATTTTAAGCCGCGGTCGAGAATTTTTTCGATTCCGCAGAGTTTTATTTCCGGAAGGGTTTCCAGCCTGTCTGCAATTGCCGGTAAGGGTAAATTTCTGTGTCTGGCATCCGGGCCGCCAAGAACTTCGCATATAAACCTGCGTCCGGTGCGGCCCTCGTCGATTTTGTCCATGTATTCGCTTTCGTCCAGCTCGCGCTCTTCTTCGATTAAGCGGGCTGCACGTTCAAGACTTACAACTTCTGCGCTGCCGTCAAAAACATTTACAATTGAATTATCTTTGTTGCGTAAAATCTGTTTTGTTCCTGCAAGACCGTCAAGAAAATCTGCCTTGCCGCCTCCGTTTGCTCCGATTACGAGCCATGCTTCTCCCGCATTCATCTGCCAGCTGAGGGAAGCGATTTTTGTTTCCTTTGTATCCTGAATTCTTACATTCTCTAAGTTAACGATTGTCTGACTGTCCATGAATTCAATTATATTGAATCGCTACTTTTTGGTACATCGGGGACAGTTTGCAGAGGGCCGGAATTATGCTATGATTTTTCTTATGGAAAACTTAACTGCCTTCGGCGATCAGCCAAAAAACGACGCTTCTGTTGAATTTTTAAGCAAATCAGCTTTTGGAAGATTTTTGTACAATGTAATTCTTTTTCTTCAGGTGCCAAAAATTCTGGGTGTCTTTTTGCGAAGCCCTTTTTCCAGGGGAATCATTCCGGGATTCATTAAAAAGAACAATATCGACATGAGCGCCTTTGAAGGCCGTAAATTCAAATCCTTCAACGACTTTTTTACACGAAAGAATGAAAACATTGCCGTTGATGTGACGGAAGGTCATTTGATTTCGCCTTCCGACAGTTTTCTGAGCGTTTATAAAATCAGTAAAGATTCAACATTTAACGTAAAAGGCTTTGATTATACTCTCAGGGATTTTTTTGAATCCGACGCGTTTGACGAAAAATTCCTTGACGGCGACTGCCTGATTTTCCGCCTGTGCGCAAACGACTACCACCGTTTCTGCTACATCGACAGCGGAAGCCAGGAAGAAAACCATTTTATCAGGGGAAAACTGTATTCGGTGCAGCCGGTTACCTGTGAAAACATCCGTGTTTATACCAAAAACCGCCGCAGCTGGACAATTCTTCATACTGCTGAATTTGGCGACGTTGCCCAGATTGAAGTTGGTGCCTTCAGCGTGGGAGGTATCGTTAACCACCTCAACGGCGGAACTTTTACAAAGGGACAGGAAAAAGGTTACTTTGATCTGCACGGTTCAACTATTGTAATGCTCTTTGAAAAGGGAAAAATCAGTCTTCTCCCGGAAGTTGTTGAAGCTACAAAGGACGGCAGGGAGTACCGCGTGCTCTACGGCCAGCAGATTGGTACAAAACTATAACCAAATAATTAGATTTTATATTTTTTTATTCAAAATCTTCCCTTATTCTGAATTCAGGTTCAAATTGAACCCTGGAGGATTTTAATGAAAAAGTTAATCAGAATTTCAGCTGCTTTTTTACTTTTTGCTTCTGTTTGCTTTAATCTTACTGCAAAAGACAACAAAGAATATGTAAAACAGGAAATCAATGCCAGCGACAGATGTCTTCCGACATTCTACGAATCAATCAAAAACCGCTGGACATTTTCTATGGGCTATAAAGACGGTGTAGACCCGGCCCAGTGGAAAAAAGACGGCCTTGCCAAGGCCCGCGAACTCATAATTCAGGAAGAGGATAACACTCCTTTTGATATGGTTGTTCTTGAAACGGAAAAGCGCGACGGCTACACAGCTCAGAAAATCGTATTCAATATTTCACGGGACAGCCGCGTACTTGCTTACCTTCTTGTTCCAAAAGGAAAGAAAAATGCAACATTCCCGGCTGCACTGATGCTCCACGATCACGGTTCAAACTTTGTAATCGGTAAGGAAAAAATGGTTAAGGCTTTTGGTAAGGAACCGGAAGTTGCAGAACGCCTTAAGAGATCAGAAAGCTGGTGTGATTCATACTTTGGCAAAGACAGCAAAGGAAACGGAATCTATCCGGGTGATGAACTTGCAAAACGCGGATACGTAGTATTGAGTTTTGACGCTCTCGGATGGGGCGACCGCTCTGTAAAGGGATTCAGCACAGGAAGCCAGCAGTCACTTGGTTCAAACCTCTTTAACATGGGAACAAGTTTTGCCGGCATTATCGCTCAGGAAGACTGCCGCGCCGCAAAATTCCTTGCAAGCCTTCCTCAGGTAGACAAATCAAAGGTTGCATGTATCGGCTTTAGTATGGGTGGTTTCCGCTCATGGCAGCTTGCCGCAATCAGTGATGATATTACTGCCGCAGTAAGCGTTTGCTGGTTTGGAACAATGAAAGGCCACATCGTAGAAGGCGACGGTCAGCTCAAGGGTAACAGTGCATTCAGTATGCTGCACCCGACCATCGCAAAATTCCTGGACTATCCAGATGTAGCAGGTCTTGCCGCTCCAAAACCAATGTACTTTGTTGCAGGCGAACTTGACGGTGTTAACCCGGTTGAAGGTGTTAACGAAGCCTTTGCAAAAGTTCACAAAATCTGGGCCGCAAACGGTGCAGAAGACAAGCTCGTAACAGAAATGGTTCCGGGCATGTATCATGAATACAAACCGGCCCAGCAGAAGGCCACTTTTGACTGGCTGGACAAAACTTTTGGAAAATAAAAATTGAAATAATTCTGAATCAGGATTATAATTTATGTTAAAAGTGGGTATTGGGTTCATTTGACCCGGTACCCTTTTTTTTCATGCAGCGCCGCTAACGCGGAGTTTTTAACGCGGAGTTTTTTAAGGAGGGCAGATGAAAATGAAAAGATCTGGATTATTTTCGTTTTTAGTTTTGACAGTATTCGGTTTTACAGGATGTAACGTGGCAATTATTGATGCGGATAAAGATGATGAATCAAAAATAATCAAAGAGGCCCCGTCTGAGGAAATTGCACTTACAGAATTGATTGCAAACCAGAAAGAAGGTTCAACCATCACACTTTCTAAAAACGTAACCGTAGAAGAAAATTCAACAATCAATATCGACAAAAAAATTACCATTGTAGGCAGTTCTGATTTTGACCTGAAGAACTCCTCAATCAACATTAAGGCAAGCGGTGTAAGCCTTAAAAACATGAAAAACATCTCTACCCTTACCGTAGACGAAGCAGTTGCCGACGGAGACTTTTATCTTGATAACGTAAAAGCACAGTCAATGCAGGTAAACGGCGGCGGTGAGAATTCGGGACATTTTTCGGACTGCAGTTTTGCAGTCGTAAACGTAAATTATCAGGGCGTCCGCCTTGTTTTTGAAACTGAATGTCACATCGTTGTAATCGATATTTTCCACGGCTGTCACATTTATGCCAAGGGAAAGCGTTCTCACTTTGGCCACTGTCACGTAAGGCCGGGCGTAGATAAGGTCCGCCTTGAAGGCAAGACCTGTATCGAAAATGTTGTTACCAACTCCGATGCCGAACACGGAAAGCCTGTGATTCAGGCAGAAAGTGACACGGTAGAAATTTCAAAGGCCTGTGACGTGGACCAGAACGGCACAATTTCTGAAATTAATGTGACTACAAACAGTGATGAAGTTCCTCTTCCATTTTTTGAAGAACTCACGAATGAGGAAGTTACACAGATTGGACAGGCAATCCAGAACGCAAGTCTTGAAGATTTGACTCCGGCAGAAGAAGAGGAAGAAACATTCCTCAACATCAACAACAGGGGAACCCTTGATCTGGAAAACGGAAGCTACGGTATCGTTGCCCGCTTTACAACACCTGATAATGTAAACCAGATAAACGTCTACCGAAGTGAACACGGCAAAAATGAATTCTATCTTATCGGATTCATGGAAAGACAGTCGAAGAGAAAGCTTTCGGCTTCGACCTTCTTTAATGATTATTATGTTGAAAGCGGAAAGGCATATGATTATTACGCTAATTTTATTTCTAACTCCAACAACAATTATGTCGGAACTTCTGAAACTGATACATTGACAGCCATCAACGGCCGTGGTCTGTTCAAGCTGCCAGATAATCTCGTGTTCAATTATAATCCGGCTGATTATACATTGAATATTGACGGTGATATTTCTGTCGATATCGGACAGAATCTGAACTGTCTCACATATGGCCTTTATCTTAAAGAAAAGGGAACAACCCCTGAATTTGCAACAGTTGAATCTACTTTATTCAGTTATATTTCTTATACAAAAGACGCCAGAAAGGGGAAGGTTTTAGATACATATACGATTTCATTTGTAAAACCGGAAGATATGGGTGCTGAACTTGAAATCCACAAGGCAAAAGTGAATGCAAAATATACGAAAAATGATTTCAATACAGTATGGACATCGATTCCAACCGATGCCATCGGAGGAACAGGCTTTACAGATAATGTCATAACCATTGATGCGGAGGATCTTCCGGGACAGATTGAATTAACGGAGGCCGGAGTAAAATTTTCTGCAGATACTTCAATGATTTCTGGTTTTGATATCAACCGGATTCAGTTTAAGTCAATTCATAATTACAATGATTCATATATCGTTTACAGCAACAATGCAAACCAGACTGAGGCAATTGCGTATTCAAGGGTTTCCTGGACGGACCCTAATTATGATGGCGGTGAACATCCAAACCTCAGAATTTATTTCCAGACTTATGACAGTGAATTGAAAACCACTTATACCAGGCTGAATATTTACTGTTACATGACAATTCCTAAATCGTTCTCATCGGGACTGTCTCTCAGGAACGACCTTGTATACACTTATGACGAAGAAAATCGTTCTGCCACATTAAATGCAGAAAATTCAAGTCAGCTGTTTACTAAGGAATTTACCGCTCCTCAGGATATTACTCTGCTTGTAGACGGCGTGGAGCGAAACTTCAACCTTAGTACAAGTGATCTTGAGGTGCTGCAGGGGCTGACTGATATTGATTATACAAACAAACCGTCGGTAACATTCAGGGTTTCAGACGGTCAGTATAGATCCATAAACCTTGGAACAAATGCAAGCATTGTGGACAGGGGAGCCCTGTATCCGTACAGAACCCAGGTTCGCGGCAATTACATCAGCATGGTTAATGGAGAAACACCTCTTCGCGTCCAGTACTACTTTGTCGAAGATTCGCTGAACTTCCTTCCGGGTCTGCCTTCTCCGATTAGAGTTACAAGTCCGGTGTCTGAGGAAGATACGGAACCTAATCCATAATTTAATACCAAAGTTGAATTATTACAGGGGCTTGCCGTTCAGAATTTCCCGGACTGCGAGCCTCATTTTTTTATAGGAATCGCTTCCGGTTAAGGTCTTTTTTTCGATAAAGCCGACTTCATAATAACCCAGGGCGTTTCCCGCGGCATGGCACGTAAAGCCCGTGTCGTACGGTCCGTTTGTCAGTACGATGTGAGGAACAAGGCCGATTCCAAGCCCGAGCTGAACCATGGCCATAATTGCTTCGTTACCTTCTGTTTCGGCCGCAATTACCGGCTTAACATTTCGTGACTGAACCCACAGGTCAAAGCGCTCCCGGGCAAGTCCGCTCTTTGGCAGAATTAAAGGAACTGAAGAAACAATGTCCTGAGGACTTCCGCTTACATTTTCCCAGGGACCGCCGGTGCTGGCGGCAAATACGAGGGGAGTGCGGCGCACCGGCACACAGTCAAATCCGGCAATTCCGTCATCAGGAATTGCCGCAACAGCTATATCGGCCCTTCCGTCTTTTACTGCGGCAATAGCACCGGCCGGGTCTCCGGTCTGCACATCCAGGTGAATGAACGGATATTTGTCGGCAACCTGTTTTAAAAACGGCGGCATAATTGAATAGCAGGCGGTTACTGACGCGTAAACGTGCAGAATTCCACTGACTTCGTTTTGCTTGGATGTAAATCTGGCAACCATATCTTCCCGGGCTTCGATGCATTTTTTGGCAAAGTCCGCAAAAATCTTTCCTTGTTCCGTGAGTGTTACTTTACGGTTGCTCCGTTCAAGAAGAACAGAGCCTGTTTCTTCTTCCAGGCGGGAGATGATTCGACTCAGGGCCGAGGGACTTAAGTTTACCTTTTCGGCGGTTTTTGCAAAATGCAGGGTTTTGGAAAGCAAAAGAAATGCATTCAATTCATAAAAATCCATACCGATATTTTAAGAAATATTTGAGAAAAAAGATATATTGCGATATAATAAGAGCGTATATTTAAAATTTATTTTCCGGAGGATATATGAAAAAACTTTTGTTGTCGGCAACAGTAGCAGCTATTGCCCTTAATCTGTATGCTTTTGATTCATCAACTGCTATTAAACCAAACGGTGCCGTAAAAGACTACACAAAAACTGATTATACAATTACTGAAAAATTCGGTGACTATTATCGTTCACCAAAATCAAAATATGTTCACGTATTTGATTCACTTGGACGTCAGACAGAAACTTCAGAATATACAAACAAAGATGTTCTGGTAGACAGACTTGTTTATTCGTATGACGCAGCAGGCAACCTGATTTCTACAATTGCCTACGATACTGACGGAAAAATCAGCTGGAAGAGCCAGGCAACTTACGATGCTAAAGGCAACAAAACAGAAGAATCTGAATTCAACGCAAGTGACATGCTTGTAAATAAATCTATCTGGAAAACCGTTGCAGGCAAACAGAGCGAAGAAGCTTATTACAACGCTGACGGTGCACTCCTGGGAAAAACAATCGTAAAATTCGATGACCAGGGCCGGGACGCAGAAGTTGCCACATACAGTGCAGACGGCCTTCTAGATCAGAAACGCACTTACACTTACAACGATGCCGGAAAACTTTCGGAAGTTGCATACCTTAACTCAGACGGAATCATTACTAAAAAAATCGTTTACCGCTTTGACGAAAAATATGCAATTACAGAAACCCAGACTTACAACAGCGCAAACAAACTTGCAGAACGCGTAATTTACAAATACGATGACGCAGGAAACGTAATCCGCACAACCACATACGCTGTTTCAGAAAAGTTTGGCGGCACAGTAAATGAATTGATCGACATCAACGAATACTCTTACAACTACGGAACAGGTTCAGCTCCGGCTGCCGCTCCGGCGTATTCTTCTTCAAACGCAAAATAGATTATCGGGTCCAGCCCGATAATGACAGGCACTGCCGCGCCCGATGTTGACCGGCACGACGATGCCCGATAAGACGCCACTTGTCAATCCCGCGCTTAGACGCGGGAATTTTTGTCTTTAGGAGAAGATTATCGGGTCAAGCCCGATAATGACAGGCACGACGATGCCCGAAAATGACAGCGTCCTGCCGCAATAAGACACGCCGTCGTGCCTGCAATAAGGCACATTGTCATTCCCGCGCCTGGACGCGGGAATCTTTTTAAAATCCTGCCTACTGATTTTTAATCTGATCGTAAAGATCCTGATAATCCCTGGTATATTTTTTCTGAACCGGAAGAGCTGCCGTTACCCAGACTGATTTGTTCGGCTTTATGATGTTTACGCCCAGTTCTTCAAGCTTTTGAAGGGCTGCGGCCTCTGTTTCGTTGGAGATTTTGTGACAGCACTCTGAAGCATACTTTCCGGCTTCCAGAAGAATGTTCTGCTGCCATGGTGTGAGGGAATCCCATTTTTTTGAAGAAATTACTGCTTCCGTTACGCCCAGAACGTGACCGCTCAAAGTCAGATTCGGGGCAAATGTGTAAAACGAATTTGCAAGGTAATTAACTGTAGGCTGGTCTGCAATGTCTGCAAAACCTGTCTCAATTGCCCGGGGAAGGGCGTCAAACCCGATTAAAATCGGTGTTCCGCCCCATTGATTTACCAGTTCGTGCTGGATTCTGTCTTCCGGAAGCCGGACTGTTTTTCCAATAAAGTCAGACGGATTGTCTATCGGCTTTACAGAGAAAAAATTCCTGAATCCTTCTTCGCCGTAGAAAAGTCCCTTGAGGCCGTTTCCGTCATGATAAAGTTCATCAAGAAATTCATTTGCCAGCGGCGAACTGACAAACTTCCAGAAATCTTCTTTGTCGGTAAATGTGTAAGGAAGTACGAGGAGGGTAGATTTTTTGCCTCCGATACTTGCAAGGTAAGAAACGGAAATGCGGCTTATGTGGAGAACTTCCGAATTACACAAAAGCATGGCCATTGTCTGTTCGTTATTGCCCAGTTCGCCGTTTGTGTGAAGGTCGATAATGATTTTACCTTCCGACAGTTCTTCTACTTTTTCCTTGAATGCATAATCCATTCTGCCTACGATGGTGTCAGGCGGATTTACTTCGTCCATGATGAGTACAAGAGGTTTGTCGTCTTTTTTTGAATTTTTATTGCATGAAAGCGCGAGTAATGAGCAGACTAAAACAAATGAACTGTAGAAAAACTTTTTCATTATTACCTCAAAGCTATTTTAGCAGATTTGAGTAATATTTAAAGTAATAATTTATTATAACTGTCTGCGCATCTAAATTGTGTGACTGATTACACCGCCGCCGCAGATTACTCCGTCGATATACAAAACGGCTGACTGTCCCGGTGCTACTGCACGCTGGCTTTCCTTAAAGCTGATTTTCCACGGGGTGCCGGTGTAAATGTGTGTGTCTCCTTCAGGGGGAGTGTAGCGTTCAATTACTGCCGGTGTCGGTTTGCTTGCGAGGCGGATTTTTACCAGGGCTTCCACCGGTTCTGACGGCTCAACGTTGCCCGGCCAGACAAAATCGTCTGCAATAAGCGCGTCAGAATTCAATGCGTCGTTCGGAGCAAGAACTACGAGATTTTTTTTGGCATCAATCGCCTGAACATAAACTGGGTAGTTTACTGCAACTCCGAGGCCCTTGCGCTGTCCGATTGTGTAGTGTTCGATTCCACGGTGACGGCCAAGAACGTGGCCGTCCAGGTCGATTATGTCTCCCGGCTGTCCCGGTTTGTCTGCAAAAAGAACATCAAAATACTCGGGGCTCACAAAATCCTGGCTTTCCTGGCGGTCGGCCGCTTCCAGCTGAGCCTGGCGGGCAAGTTCAAAAACTTCGCTTTTGTTCATTTTTGCAAGGGGAAAGCGTACTTTCTGCAAAATCTCTGAGGGAAGACGGTACAAAAAGTAAGTCTGGTCTTTTGTTACGTCTGTTGCGCCTGCTACCATGTAAGGCTTTTCGTCTGAACCAAAAATTCCTGAATCGCACTGTACGACCCTTGCATAATGTCCGGTGCAGAAATAGTCGTATTCAATGTCGATTTTTTTGATTCCTTCGAGAAGTGCCCCGAATTTTATAAAGCGGTTGCAGCGGATGCACGGGTTTGGAGTGCGACCGTTGCGGTATTCGCTTTTAAAATAATCAAGAACTTCTTTTTTATAAACGTCTTTTACGTCGATTACGTGGTATTCAATATCGTGGGCCTGGCAGAATTTCTGACATTCTTCGATGTTTTCTTCTTCGCCCGGGCCAAAACAGGCTTCTCTTGAATGCGTACCGGTTTTTAACTCAGGAAGTGAGCCGTCCCAGAGAGACATTGTGGCGCCGATTACCCTGCAGCCACGGTTTTTAAGTAAAAGTGCAGTTAAAGTTGAATCCACACCGCCGCTCATTCCGACAACGACAGTGCTTCCCGGTTCCGGGAGGGGAAGATCTGTAAAAGTCATTATTTTTCCTTTTTCATGAGATCGGCAATAGTTACGCTGTCCAGGTATTCGTTAACAAGTGAATTCAATTTTGCCCACATGGGAAGAGTGCGGCATTCAGAAGCGCGTTCACATTCTTCGGCATTTTCCTGAAGGCAGGCAACAGGTGCCAGGGTACCTTCTGTAAGCCTTAAAATTTCGCCTACCTTGTACTGCTCAGGAGCGCGGTTCAATTTAAATCCGCCGCCCTTTCCGTGAATAGCGTCAACAAAACCATTTTTTGAAAGCAGGGTCATAATTGCTTCCATGTATTTTTGAGAAATGCCCTGTCTTGAAGAAATATCCTTGAGAGGAATTCTGTCGTCACTGTGATGTTCGGCAAGGTCAATCATAACTCTGAGTGCATATCTTCCGCGTGTTGAAACAATCATTTTCCTATTTACCTATTTGATAAGTATACAAAAGTGTGTGCCGGTTGTAAATAAGTGAAATTCAATAATATATCGTTAATGTTTAAGTTAAAAAAATTGAGATATTTGAGATTGGGTGTTAAAATATTTAAATATGGAAGGCTTAATCGATCAAAAGAGTCGCGAACGATTCTTTTTAGTTATACTCACTGTTCTCTATCTTGGTCTTGTTTTTCTTCAGACGTTGCTGCCTCAGATTGCGCCTAAAGGATCTTTTCCGCCGGAAATTCAGTTTCTGTTTATAAAGATTGAATCAGTGGTTGTAATCGGATGTGCAATCGGTCTTGTTCAACTTTTGATTTCCGTTCAGCTGGTGCTGGCAGGACAAAAAGCCGG
>DLYJ01000220.1 GCA_003447785.1 Treponema sp. | reverse complement strand
ATTTCCTTGTGGAAGATACGCGTCAAATAATCTTCGCTGACATGTACAGTGTCCGCAAGCTTCCATCGGACAATCTGCTGCGAAGCATTTTTATTAAGGTACAGAATTGCCTTTTTAACGAGCGCACCGGTATGGGGCGGAAGAATTTCGTCGCCGGAAAGAATTGCATGAATTCGTTCGTTGAACTGCTCGCTTTCGGCCGCACCGCGGTTGCATAAAATAATACGCGGATGAGAACACAGCATGTCCACTTCTTCGTCTGACATAATTGAATCCGGCAGAACAAGAATCGGAACAAGTACAGTTTTTGAATTCTGGCGGATGCGCTTGATGCTGTCTTCGTCTATCTTTTCAAATACGATGAGGGAAGGTGTGATTTCGCTCAAAATATGTTCAAATTCACCCATTGACTGGATGCTTACGCTGTTTGAATCAGTAGCCCATGTGCCAAAGCGTGTGTGGATACAGTTAACAAAGAGAACCGGAGCGGCTTTCTGTGTACGTACCTGGAATTCAAGCATTTCGACAAAGTTGTGTCCGATAAGCTCATGGCTGTAACAGAGCAGTGGTGCACGGAACATCTTATCGTTATGGCGCAGGCTGTAAACTTTTACCCATTCGTCGATAGGCGCGTTGTCCGGCTTCCAGTACAACAGATTGTAGCTGTCCTGCTGACTTGAAGAATCTTTGTTGTAGTTTTCCATCGGCAGATTGAATAATTCAACATTCGGAGCCTTAACGGACAGGTTGATGATTCCTCTTGTTTCAACATCCTGCTTAACCGGAGGAAGACCTGCAAGGTTAGGCCATGGAAGTGTAACAATAGTAGAAAAGTCATCAATTTTATTAACTTCGCCGTACTGCAAAAGGATGATTTTTTCTGCCAGGAGAAGTTCAGGCTTTTGCCAGTCGAGGAGTTTGGATTTTACGTGAATTTCAAGACCGTGAGGTTCAGCATGGATTGTCATTGAACCTTCACCGTCTCCGAAGAGAGTCTGCAGGGCCTTCTTTAAGCGTTCAGGGTCACCGTAAATCAGCGGAACATCTATGTTCATTGCGGCAACGATGCTTCCCGGAAGAACCTGGCGGATATCAAAGAGTTTTTTATCCATCGGAAGGTCGTCTACCTGAGACCTTGTTAAATCTACGAGGGTTTCTGTCTTCTGGAGCTGGGATTCAATCTGGCTCTTCAAGAAGATTAACTGTTCAGACAAAATGTCCTGGTCAAGGATACCGTTGTTGATGTTGGTTTCCATCTGAGTGACTTTTGCTGACAAATCCTTAAGCGGGTCACAAAGGTCGCTTCCCACATTCGCAAAGAATTCGGTTTTTGCAAATTCTGCCTGCTCGGCGAGCTGGCGGGCCTTGCTGATTTCTTCAAAGAGGAAGATGCTCTGCATTGTGTTACTGATTGCAGCGCGTAGATCTTCGTAAATGTTTCCGTCACAGTCGGAATAGCCGGTAATGATGTAACCCAACGACTGGTCTGCCATAAACAGCGGTTGAATTACATAAACGCCGTATTCAAATTCATGCTGGAAGCGGCTTGGAACCAGAAGTTTAGACGGGAACAAAACTTCTTCCAGCCGAATCTCGCCCGAATCGTTAAAACCACCGATGTAACGCGAAAGTTCTTCGTTTTCGTAGAGAACAAGAGTTGCGCTTCTGATGCCGATCTGTGTGAGGAATTCTGAAAGAATTTTAATCAGAGTAGAGCGGTCGTGAGCAGACAAAAGTTCACTCTTGAGCGCACTGATAATTGCAGAAAGTTTTTCGTTGGCGTACAGGCGGTTTGCCGCAATTCGTCCCTGAATCTGAGGAACCATCAGGCTTACAGTGTGTACGATTTTATGAACGTATTCTTCCGGGAGACAATTTGAACTTCTGACAAGCTTGATTGCGCTGAATATGTTTGATAGTTCACCTTCGTGCTGGAAGTAGGTAATCAGGTCTTCATTGAGCAGACGGAAGAATTCAGTCTGGTTGTTTTCAAAAAGAGCTTCAAAGAGCGGAACAAATACTCTCTGGCGGGTGTCTTCATCCACTTTGAAAAGATCTACAAGTTCATCAAGAAGCTGGTCCCGGGTCTTAATGCGGATTTTGTAGTCGTAAAAGTCCAGAAGCTGCTTGAGGTTGTTACAGCCGCAGCTTTCGCGAATTACAGTGTAAGCGGGAAGGGAAGTGTCTTCTACAACCTTGTCGCCTTCAAGAATGTCGTTAAGTTTTTCGTATGCTAAGGTGCCCATCCGTTCCATCGGCATGTGGACAGTCGAGAACGAAGTTGAATAAATATGGCTTTCGGAAGAATCGTTGAATCCTCCCACAATATAGTCTTTCGGAATGTTGTAACCGCGCTTTTCGAACCATTCTGCGGCTGCAAGAGTCATCATGTCACTTGCAGAAAGCAGGGCGTCAAAATCCTTGCCCGGAACAAGACCTTTTTCTTCGTAGAGTTCCCGGGCGCCCAGCTCGCCTTCCTGCCAGTCAATGTTTTCCGTAATGAGGCGGTCGTTTTGTTCTATGCCTGCTTCTTTAAGTGCGTCAAGGTAACCCCTGAAGCGGTCTTCTGCTGATTCGTGATTTTTTGGTCCGCGGATGAATGCGATTTTTTTTGTACCGTGAACCTGAATAAAGTGTCTTGTAAGGTCCTTCATTCCGGAGTATGCGTCAAAAGAAACATCTGGATGATTGAGGATTTTCTGTCCGATTGTTACATAAGGAAGGTTTCCCAGCTTGCGGTGGAATTCCAGCATGTCTTCTTCAGGAACATCACTGCCCATACTGGAAGCCCAGCTGATGACACCGTCAAGGTTTTCTGAGTTTACGAGAGAAAAAATCGAATTACGAAGGCGCTCTGTGTTAGAAGTCTTGTCCAGTCTTCCGCCAGGGAAGATAAAGAACGAACCATTTTTCTGAGCGGCATAATTAGCAAGTCTGCGCCACAATGTTAACGAAGCACCAAAGTGAATCGAATTAAGCGCAAATCCTATTCTCTTTCCTGTCTGATTATCCTTCATGTCGTCTCTTCCTTATATTTATGATATATGTATGTCGGTTTTTTTACAAGTAGTTCTTTTTTGTACAAGTTTCATTTGTCATTTTTTATTTTCAGCCGCCCGGATACAGCAGTCCGATCGAATTCAACCATTATATCGACAAGCGTCCGTTAAAATGATATATTGAACGAACTCTTATAAAATTCAATTTATTGGTGTTTTATAAGAATAAATCTTTATTTAATGGACTCCTGGAGGCTCCTTTTTATGGCACTTAAATCGATTAAGGACGTTGTTAAGACAGTAAAACGCCCGGAAAAAATCATTCAGTTTGGTGAAGGCGGATTCCTTCGTGCATTTGTTGACTGGCAGATTGATATCGTTAACGAAAAAACAGACTTTAACGGTAACATTGTAATCGTTCAGCCGCTGGAAAAAGGTATGATCGATGCAATGAACGAACAGAACAACCTTTATACAACAGTTCTCCGCGGTATGAAAGACGGAAAACCAACTGTTGAAACACGCGCAATCACTTCTGTAAGCCGTTCTATCAACCCATACACAAACTACGATGATTACATCGCATTGGCTTCTAACCCGGATCTCCGCTTCCTTATTTCAAACACAACAGAAGCCGGTATTCGTTTTGATACAGAAATCGACGGAGTTCCGGTAACTCTGGATCAGAAACCACAGAAAAACTACCCTGCAAAAGTTACAGCTTTCTTGTACAAGAGATTCCAGGCATTTAAGGGCGACCTTTCAAAGGGTATGATTCTTATTCCTTGTGAACTTTCTGACCAGGCAGGTCTTAACCTCCGCATTAACATCCTCCGCTACGCAGAAATGTGGCAGCTGGGACCGGACTTCATCAACTGGTTTGACGAAGCATGTGACGTTTGTTCATGTCTCGTTGACCGCATCGTTCCGGGATACTTCCCTCTCCTTGCAAAAGAAGAAAACGGAAAAACTCAGGCAGAAAACCTCTGCGAAAAACTCGGCTACGAAGACAAGCTCCTCGACTCAGCTGAACTTTTCCACTTCTGGGTTATTGAATCTAAAAAATCACACGAAGATGAACTTCCACTGGTTAAAGCAGGCCTTCAGGTTAAGTGGGTTCAGAACATGGACTACTACCACACACGCAAGGTTCGCATTTTGAACGGTGCACACACATCTTCAGTTTTGGCTGCATTCCTCGCAGGTTCAAACTATGTTCAGGACATCGTATGTTCAGAAAAAGTTGGTTCAGGATTCAACACACCGAACGCTGATGCACAGAAATTCATGCACGATGTTATCTTCAACGAAATCGTTCCATCAATCGACGGTGATCAGGAAGACCTTAAAAAATACGCTCAGGATGTATGGACCCGCTTCCAGAATCCGTTCAACCCTCACCGCTTGATTGAGATTTCTTTGAACTCAGTTGCCAAATACTGGACACGCTGTCTTCCTTCAGTACTCCAGAGCATCAAAAAGAACGGCTCGGTTCCAAAGCTTCTCGGATTCTCAATCGCTGCCCTTATCGCATTCTACAACGGTACAGAAATCAAGACAGACGAAAAGGGTGCAAAATACCTTGAATCTAAACGCGACGATGGTGTTTATCCTAACAAAGATACAATGCCTGTTCTCGAATTCTTTGCTGCACTCAACAAGTCAACAAAGGATGCAAAAGTTATCGCAAACAAAGTTCTCTCAAACGTAGACTTCTGGAAAGAAGACCTTACGAAGGTTAAGGGCCTTGAAGCTGCAGTTGCAGGTCACCTGGCTGACATCCAGAAAAACGGTATGAAAAAAGCACTGGCTGATATCGTAAAATAAAACAGGATTTATCCTTTAAAAGCAGAAAGACTGCCCTTTTTTGAAGGACAGTCTTTTTTTATCTTTGAATGCACTCACCGCATACCGAAGCTTATGCCTGCATTACAGCCTTTGCCAGCTGGTCGGCACAGGAAGTTCCACGGCTTCCGCATAAATTTCCCAGAAGTTTTGCACTTATTTCTTCGGCCTTCATTCCTTCGCAGAGTTTTGCAACGGCCTTTAAGTTTCCGTTGCAGCCGCCTTCAAAAGAAATATTGTGTATGCGGTTTTCTTCATCGCGCTCAAAATGAATGACCCGGGCGCATGTTCCTGTTGTATTGTATGTAATTTTCTGCATTTTATTTATTCTTAATCTTTAAGCCGTCTTTAAATGCGTTTCCTACTACATCTCCGATTACACGGTAAACATGGAAAGATGCGTCGTACATTATGGGCTGGAGTTTTCCCAGGTCTACCTTACCGTCGGTCAAAATTGATTCATCTGCCTGCTGGGCAATTATTTTTCCGGTAAGCATTTCTTTTTCTTCGTTCCATTCCTTTACTTCGCATTCAAGAACGAGCGGATATTCTTCGATTATCGGGGCGTTTACATGAGCACTTTTGTGAACATGAACTCCGGCTTTTTCAATTTTATTTACATCTGCACCGCTTTCAACTCCGAAATAATCTGAAATTTCAACAGTATTTTTTGTAGCAAATGCAACGGTGAACGCACCTGTCTTTTTTAAGTTTTCTGTAGTTTTATGTTTTGCAAGGAAAAGTGCGATTTCCCCATAATCCGACTGAATTCCCCAGGCTGCATTCATTGCGTTAGGAACACCGTTTTCATCGTATGTTCCGATTATAAATACGCCTTCCGGCACGATTACTGCTTTTTTTGAATCAAATTCCATATGATTCCTCCATTATTTAAAAATAAGAAAAATTTTTCTTATTGGCAAACTAATTCTTCAAATTCGCAATCATCGACATAATCATGGCACGGGATTTTTTGATTTCTGTAATTACTTCCTCATTTGAACCGCCAAACATATCCGCCGGAGAAACCTGAAGTTCATCACAAATTTTTTGAATTAATGATGCAGATGCAAATTGAATTCCTGTTTTTTTTGAGTTTTTATGCCTTATTATCTTGCCGCAATAAAATTGAGTTGAGTATCGGTT
>DLYJ01000214.1 GCA_003447785.1 Treponema sp. | reverse complement strand
CCAATGTGACCTGTGTAAAGAACTTCCTTAGCCGCAGAAATTACCAGGTCTACAGGAACTTCTGAAACTACGATGTCAACCTTGATTTTTGGAAGCAGGGTCATGTTGATTGGAGCACCACGGTACAGTTCTGTAGTTCCGTGCTGAACACCACATCCCAGAACATTTGTTACTGTCATACCTGTTACGCTGATGTCATTCATTGCAGACTTGAGTTCTTCGAACTTGCTCTGTCTTGTAATGATAGACACCATATGGAATTTTGCATCCGGTTTTGAAGAAGCCTTTACCACCGGAATTGCCTTTTCTACAGGAGCGGCAGCTTCTTTTGCCCTTGATCCGCCCAGAATCTGCGGAGCGAGCATAAAGTCTGCATAACTTGATTCAATACCGTGTTCAAGCTTATCAAGACCGATAATTTCTTCTTCGCGGCTTGCGCGCAGTCCGTGAACTTTCTTGATGATGCTGAATGTAATGAGCATACAAACTGTTGTCCAGAGGATGATTGCGCCTTCACCAAGGCACTGAATTCCAAGCTGCCTGAATCCGTGACCGTAGAACAAACCTGTGTCTACGCTGAACAAACCGGCTGCGATTGTACCCCAGACACCGTTTGCAAGGTGAACTGCAACTGCACCAACCGGGTCGTCAATGTGGAGCTTGAGGTCCAGTAATTCAACTACGAGAACTACAAGAATACCACTTACGATACCGATGATTGATGCACCGAGAGCGTCTGTTACGGCACAAGGAGCAGTGATTGCAACGAGACCGGCCAGAGAAGCGTTCAATGTCATTGAAACATCAGGCTTACCGTTTTTAATCCATGTAAAGATCATTGTTGTAACAGCGGCAACGGCAGGAGCAATTGTTGTTGTTACAAATACTGATGCAAGACCGCCTACACCGTTCAGCTGTGTACATGCTGCACCGTTAAATCCGTACCATCCGAACCAGAGAATGAATGTACCGAGGGCACCTAAAGTCAATGAATGGCCCGGGATAGCGTTTACTTTAACAACCTTTCCGTTCTTGTCGTAATCATACTTACCGATACGCGGGCCGAGGAAAGCGGCGCCGATCAATGCGGCAACACCACCAACTGTATGAATTGCGGCAGAACCTGCAAAGTCGATGAATCCCATCTGGGCAAGCCAGCCATTTGAGTTCCAGACCCATCCGGCTTCAATCGGATATACGATTGCACTGATTACAGCCGAGTAAATACAGTATGCGCTGAACTTTGTTCGTTCTGCCATGGCTCCCGAAACGATTGTTGCGGCAGTGGCACAGAACACAAGGTTAAACACAAAGCTTGACCATGGAAAATTCTTGTAGTTTGTAAAAAGCTGTAAATCAGGTTTACCCATTACACCAAACAGATAGTTTTCGCTCATCATGAGTGTAAAACCAATCAGCATGAACATCGGGGTTCCGATACAAAAGTCCATGAGGTTTTTCATAATAATGTTTCCTGCGTTCTTTGCACGGGTAAAGCCGGTTTCTACCATTGCAAAACCACACTGCATAAAGAATACGAGGGCGGCTCCCATCAAAAACCATACACCCCAGATTGAATCTGCGTCCATAAAATTACCTCCAGTTTTTTTTATTGCCCACAGCACAGGGCCGCAGCCCTGTGCTGCAGAATTACCCTTTTATCGTACGCTGTACAAAAGTTCAGCGTAGCTTGGAACAGGCCATTTGCATGCAGGAACATATCCTTCAAGCTCATCAACCAGTTCACGTAAATCACCCATTTTTGCAAATACAGTTTTGCGGTAGTAAAGTGCAGTTTTACCTGCATCACTGAGTTTTGCAGCGCCGTCTACAGCCTTTTCAAGTTCCTGAACTCCGCTGTAAATCTTTGCAGTGAGTGTGCTGATCTTTTTGAGAAGGTCAGCTTCGTAACTGTCATCCACACCGCCGGCTGTCTTTTTTAATTCGATTGTCTCAGCCAGTTCCTTTGCATAAGAACTTGCGGCAGGAAGATAAAGTTTTCTAACCATATCGATGCTTGTCAGGGCTTCGATGTTGATTATTTTTGAATAGTTTTCGTTATGAATTTCGTAGCGGCTGGTCAATTCAACCTTGCTGTAAACTCCGTGCTTTTCAAACAAATCAACATTCTTTTTATCAAGAATTTTTGTAAGGGCTTCCGGAGTTGACTTTAAGTTCAGCAAACCGCGTTTTTCTGCTTCTTTAACCCACGAATCGTCATAACCGTTTCCGTTGAATATGATTCTCTTGTGTTCCTTGATTGTTTTGAGAATCAAAGCGTGCAAATCCTTGTTGAAGTCCTTTGACTTTTCCAGAACTTCAGCAAACTGAGCAAGTTCTTCTGCAACTGCCGTGTTGAGGAAAACGTTTGCGCAGGCAATTGATTCGCTTGAACCCAGCATACGGAACTCAAATTTATTTCCTGTAAATGCAAATGGCGAAGTACGGTTACGGTCTGTTGTATCCTTGTTGAATTCAGGAAGAACAGTTACGCCGATCTGCATCTTCTGTTTTTCGTGTTTGCCGTATGGTTTTCCGGCTTCAATGCTGTCCAGGATAGCGGTCAATTCGTCCCCGAGGAACATTGAAACAATTGCCGGAGGTGCCTCGTTTGCTCCAAGACGGTGGTCGTTACCTGCAGAAGCAACAGAAATGCGGAGCAAATCCTGGTAGTCGTCAACAGCCTTGATTACGGCAACAAGGAAGAGCAGGAACTGTGCGTTGCTTTCCGGAGTTGCACCAGGGTCAAGAAGGTTTTTACCGGTATTTGTACTGATAGACCAGTTATTGTGCTTACCGCTTCCGTTTACACCTGCAAACGGTTTTTCATGAAGCAGACAAACCATACCGTGGCGGCTTGCAACCTTGCGCATCATTTCCATAGTAAGCTGGTTGTCGTCACAGGCAATGTTTGTTGTGCTGAAAATCGGAGCAAGTTCGTGCTGGGCCGGAGCTACTTCGTTGTGTTCAGTTTTGGCAAGAATTCCCAGTTTCCAGAGTTCTTTATTCAAATCCTTCATGAATTCCTGAACCCGGGGTTTAATCATTCCGAAGTAGTGATCTTCCAGCTCCTGTCCCTTTGGAGACTTTGCACCAAATAAAGTTCGACCAGTAAAAATAAGGTCTTCACGCTTATCATAAACGCCCTTATCAACGAGGAAGTATTCCTGTTCAGGGCCGACAGTTGTTTTAACACTTGTAACATTTTCGTTTCCTTCAAAAAGATGCAGGATTCGGACAGCCTGTTTGCTGATGGCCTGCATTGAGCGCAGAAGCGGAGTCTTTTTGTCCAGTGCTTCGCCTGTGTATGAACAGAATGCAGTTGGAATACACAAAGTTCCGTCTTTTATAAATGCGTAACTTGTCGGGTCCCACGCTGTGTAACCCCGGGCTTCAAATGTTGCACGGATACCCCCGCTAGGGAAGCTCGATGCATCAGGTTCGCCCTGAACAAGTTCCTTGCCTGAAAATTCCATGATAACTTTGCCGCCGGCTGCCGGAGCAATAAAGCTGTCGTGTTTTTCGGCAGTTGTACCGGTCAACGGCTGGAACCAGTGTGTAAAGTGTGTGGCACCTTTTTCAATAGCCCAGTCCTTCATGGCATTTGCAACGATATTTGCAACTGCACTGTCAAGTTTTTCTCCGCCGTCGATTGTTTTCATCAACTGTTTATAAGTCTCTTTTGGAAGACGTTCTTTCATAACAGTTTCATTAAAAACATTCTGTCCAAAAATCTCTGTTACTTTTTCCATTTTTTTTAAGCCTCCTGTTGCTTGAAAAACAAAAAAGCGCCGAATCCGATGGTTTGAGCCACGAATTCGACGCCTTTGTCGTAAAAAACAAAAAAAAGGTCGCAGAAAGTTCAATTTCTGCGACCTCTTTGTCGTTGTTAATTTGTTTATACCGCATAACGGGAAAATATGTCAACAGTTTTTAAAAAATTTTTTTTAAAATTCGTTCTCATTGACCTAATTATTCAATAGTTCTATAATCCTTTCAACTTGAACAACGACGTTCATTTAATTCTACGCGTATTGTCGCTGAATTAAGTGGCGTCTTTTTTTTTGCTCAAATGAGGAAGAAAAATGAAAAAGGCATTTCTTATTCTCGCTGACGGGACAGTTTTTTGCGGCCAGTCAATTGGCGTTCAGGGCAAAACCATCGGCGAAACCGTTTTTACAACTGGAATGACCGGTTACCAGGAAACACTGACAGATCCAAGTTATTTTGGACAAATCGTTACACAGACTTTTCCCTTGATTGGAAACTACGGAGTTATTCCGGAAGATTTTGAAAGCGCCAGAAGCTTTGTAAAAGGCTACATTGTGCGGCAACTTTCTGATCATCCTTCCAATTTCCGCTGTCAGGGAGATCTGGATTCATTCCTTAAAAAACAGAACATAGTAGGAATCAGCGGAATCGATACCCGGCAGCTGACAAAAATCCTCCGCGAAAGCGGCGTTATGAACGGAATGATAATTTCCGGGGAGGGCGCAAAATCCCTCAACCTTAAAGAAACAGATGAACAGACTTTAACAAAAATAGAAAACCAGGAATTATTAGACGAAATCCGCCGGTACAAAATAGAAAACGCGGTAAAAAGCGTACAGAATGCAGGCGTTGAGGATTCAAAACCGGCAAAGACCGCTCAAAACGGCTTTGGATATAAAGTTGCCCTCTGGGATTTTGGAGCCAAGGCAAATATCAGGCGCGAACTTGAAAAACGCGGCTGCAGGGTAACAGTTGTTCCGTGCACGGCAACTGCAAAAGAAATCCTGGACTTAGATGTTGACGGACTCATGCTCAGTAACGGGCCCGGAGATCCTGCCGAAAACACGGCGATAATTCAAGATATTAAAAATATCTGCGACTATGACAGGGCTCAGAAAGATTCAAAAAAACAAATCGCAGTCTTTGGCATCTGTCTCGGACACCAGATGCTTGCCCTGGCACAAGGTGCTGTAACTTCAAAACTCAAATACGGACACCGGGGTGGAAACCATCCGGTTAAAGACCTTGAAAACGGCCGTGTATTCATTACGAGCCAGAACCACGGTTATGCCGTAGAAAGTGCAAGCCTTAAAGGCGGCGCAAAAGAAAGTTTTGTAAACTTAAACGACAACACATGCGAAGGAGTACGATACCAGGATATTCCTGCATTCAGCGTACAGTTTCACCCGGAAGCCTGCGGCGGTCCCCACGACACAAACTTTTTGTTTGATGAATTCATTCAATTAATGGCCCGCCTTGATGGAGAGAAAAATGGCACTAAATAAAGATATTCATAAAGTAATGGTTATCGGCTCGGGACCGATTATTATCGGACAGGCCGCAGAATTTGACTACGCAGGCAACCAGGCCTGCCGCGCCCTCAAAAGTCTTGGCCTTGAAGTTTGTCTTGTAAACTCAAACCCGGCTACTTTGATGACCGACCCGCACATGGCAGACGAAATTTATATTGAACCTCTGACTCTAAAAACAATCGAACGAATTATCGAAAAAGAAAAGCCGGATTCACTTTTGTCTACCCTGGGCGGACAGACTGCCCTCACACTCAGCATGGAACTTGCAAAGTCGGGCTTTCTGGAAAAACACGGTGTAAAACTTCTCGGCGCAAATCCTTTGACAATCGACAAGGCAGAAGACCGCCAGATGTTTAAGGATACAATGCTCAAAATCAACCAGCCTGTAATTCCGTCAAAGGTTGTTACAACTTACGAAGACGCCATCGACTTTGTTCATAACGAAATCGGTCTTCCGGCAATCATCCGCCCTGCCTTTACTCTCGGTGGAACCGGCGGCGGTATCTGTCACACAGAAGCTGAACTGGACGAAATCGTAAAGAACGGGCTGCACCGCTCACCGATTCATCAGATTCTGGTAGAAAAATGTATCAGCGGCTGGAAAGAAATTGAATTTGAAGTAATGCGCGACAGTGCAGGCAACGTAATCACAGTCTGCTC
>DLYJ01000115.1 GCA_003447785.1 Treponema sp. | reverse complement strand
TCAAGTCGATTTTATCCCGGATTTCATTCGTTGTGGCATCAAGGTTAGTGCTGTAGTTCATTTCCAGGATTATCAGACTGGTACCCGTCATAGAGCGGGACTGCAGCTTCTTCAAGCCGGAAAGACCTGAGAGAGAACTTTCCATTGTTCGGGTAACACTCTGCTCCACTTCTTCAGGACCCGCGCCGCTGTAAGTGGTGATGACAATCATGTAGGGCAAGTCCATGTCCGGGTACATGTCTACCGGGAGCTTAAAAACACAATAGATACCGAGCAAGACAGACATCAAAAAGACAAGGAATGTCGTCGTCGGTTTATTTACACATCTTTCAGAAATAGTCATTTAAATCTCCTAGTTAGAAGAAACGATGTTTACTTTTGAGCCGTCATTAAGCAAAGTCTGACCTTTGGTAACGATTTCCTCACCGGCTTCAAGACCTTTTGTGATTTCAACCTTGTTGTCTACTGAAATGCCTCTTGTGACCGGTCGCAGACCAACTACAGCGGCATTTTTTCCTGATTTCGGGCTTGTGATAACGAAGACATAATCCTTGCCGTCGCGGGTAACGATGGCTGAAACAGGAAGAATAATCGCATTCTTTACGCTTTCGGTAACAAGGCGGACGCGACCGTACATACCGACTTTTACGCGGCTGTCAGGGGGATTGAGGCGGAGTTTTACGCCCATAGTGCGGGTTGAAGTATCCAGAACAGGGCTTACCTCAAAAATCTTTGCCCCGAACTCAACGCTGGGATACGCGTCAAAAGTAACCGTCGCTTTCTGTCCGTTTGAGATTCGGCTGATGAAGCGCTCTGCAATATTGATTCGGATTTCAAGGTCATCCGTGCGGGCAACTTTTGCAATTGAAGAAGACTGTGAAACCGTTGAACCGACCGTAACAGGAAGAGAAGTGACCCGGCCTGAAATCGGAGCACGGACAGGGCTGTCGTTATAGACGACACCGACGCGGAGTGGGTTTACATAAGCCAGAGTCTGCCCCTGTTTTACCATATCGCCGACTTTTACGAGGATATTGGTGATTTTTCCGCCCTGATCCGGCAAGACCATAACTTCGTTTACCGAAGCCACATCGCCGCCGAATTCAAGATAATCATCAAGATTTCCAGCCACAGTTTTATATGTAGAGACTGCGTATAATGTCTCAACTTCCTTTGCTTCCTCAGCCTGAGCCGCCTTTTTGCCGCAGCTCATAAATGTAAGGGCAGCCGTCATCGACGCAATTGTAATTACCGATTTTGCAGTTCTTTTCATGTATTTTCCTCCAATTGTTTACTGTTTATTTTCCGTAAGATTGACATTCAGCGTATTTTCCAAGTCCATCAGAGCTGAAATATACTGAAATTTCTGATTAATAAGACCAAGTTTAGCTGTATCCAAAGCCTCTTCCGAATCCTTTACTGCCAGGAATTCTGATGTACCGCCCCGATAAGAACGGATTGTCATGTCATAAGATTTTTGAGCCAGTGTGACATTTCGCCCCATTGAATCAATTTGCTGTCGGGCCTGTTTAAGCGTATCAACAGCCTTACGAACTTCAACTTTCTGATTTTCTTTCAATCTCTGGATTTCAAGTTCCAAAATAGCTATCTGCTGTTTTGAATCCTTTAATTTCTGCCTGTTTGAAGACCATGGAAGCATATTTGTAAGATTCCAGACAAGTGTCGCACTAAAAGTACCTGAATCATACCATTTTTCATCAGATCCTAAATCTTTATAAAAATGCCATGCCCCCTCAGAACCTATATAAACTGGATTCCATGAATATTTCAAAGCCAGAGTCGGCAGCCATGTTGAAAGTTCACCATATGTGAGGCCGATTTTGGCGGTTTCCATTGTCTTTTTCTTTGCCTGAATCTCAAGGTTGTTTTCTGAATATTTTGCCAGAAGCTCATCTGCCTCAACATCGACATAAGCCGCTTCAATCGAATCAGTAAATTCAATCTTTGTTCCCAAAGGCATTCCAATCAAATATTCAAACAAATCCGTCTGCTGAATGTAAGCCTGCTCAGTAGAATCTACATCAGGCTTTGCGTTTTCGTAGTTTACCTGTGCCTGCAGCAACTGAATTTCAGGAATTGCTCCGTTCTTAAAGTTTGTCTGAGCCTGAATCATTCGCTGTCTTTTGTTTTCAAGAGAATTCTTTTTGATTTTGAGATTCTCCTGCTGCAGAAGAAGGCCATAATATGCTTTTTTGATGTTTGTGACTATCTGTTTCTGAGTTTTATCCCAGTTTGCCAGACCTTCTTCATAATTTGCCTTAGCTACTTTGATGTTTGCGATATACATAGGTGTAAGAGCCCAGCTTACAGCAACCGTTCCGAGTGTCGTCCAGCGTGATTCCTCATCTGTATAACTTGTTTTTGCAGGATATTGTCCGCGAGTTAGTTGATTCATCATCTGATTCGTTGCCGCAGTTCCCGGATTAAATTCGTTTGCACGGCTCATTGTACCGCTTGCAGATACATCCGGAATGAAAACATTCCATGAATAGCTGTTTGCGCGCTTTTTCAGCTCCAAAGCAATATCATTACTCTTAAGCATTACACTGTTTTTTAATGCGTACTCTACAGCTTCATCAATCGAAAGCTTTATGACTTCTGATTTTTCTTCCTTTGATTCAGATTTTGAATCAGCGTCCTGTGCGAAAGTAAAATTTACCGCCACAAAACCAATCAGAATCAAACTCGTCAGTTTCTTCATTTATTCCTCCGTTATTTTATTCCATTGAATATATAGTTAATCATGAAAGAAAAACCTTCCATGAATTTTTCCTCAGTTAAATTCTTTCCTTTAGCCTCCACTAAAAAGGCCACGGGAAGAACGCCAGCCCAAGTAATAAGCACTTTTGGTGAATATGGAAAGCCCAAATCAGGTGAAGTAATCCTTTCAGGAAGCCGCTTTTCCCAAACGCTGTAAACCTCATCATTACAATCTTCAGGATTTTTACCGCTCGCCGCGTCAAAAGAATCATCTGCGCCCATCAAAAGCCAGCCGCAAATAGGAATGATTTCCGGCCGATGCTTAAAGAACTCCAGCTCTGAGTACATCTGAATCATCATATATTCAGTGAAATTCTTTGCCTCCGCCGTGTTTTCGTTCGCAATCGTCTGCAGGAGCGAAATTTCTTTGTTGACCAGCGTCTTAATCATGTGATTTTTGTTATCGAAATACTCATAGAGGCTGCTTTTTGCCATGCCAAGCTCGTCAGCAATTCGTTCGACGGTTACGCCGCCCATTTTGTGTTTTTCGATAACGGAAGCCAGTGCTTTGAAAATCTTGTTTCCGGCCGGGAAAGAATTTTCAGGGATTTTACACAGGCTGATTATCTCTTGTCTCCGCTCAGGAGAAATTTCCTGGGGATGAACCGGGCTGGACTCGTCTGTACACTCCAAAAGACCGTAGACCAGCAAATTGACTACTTTTTCAGCATATTCCTGTGGTGAAGGGATACATTTTCCTTCCTGTCGGAGTTTTTCTTGTAATTTTACGAAGTAAAAAAGTGACATGCCTGAAAAAATATGCTTTGCAAACAAACGCATGTCCGACCTGAAGGCGGAAAGGTAGGAATCTTTGTCTGCAACCTGACCTAAAAATGAAACTTGCCTTTCTGTCAGTTTTTTGAAAAGATGCTCTTCATAATTGGCGTTCTGAGACATTTGGGCAATGTAATAATTTATGTGGGATGGATTTTCTATGAAATACTTGATTAGTCCTGCGAGTGATTTCTTTGAAGTTTCCAAATCTTTTGTAGCAATATCCTTTAGCAGATACGCCATATCGTCCACAATCCGGTTTTCCATGGCATCAAGAAGAACTTCCTTGCTTTTAAAATGGCGATAAATCGCAGGCTTTGTGATTCCTACTTTTGCGGCCAGCTCGTTCATCGAAAATGATGTGTAGCGTGGCTGTTCCAGAAAGGAAAACGCCGCATCGAGAATAAGTTCTTTTGTTGGTTTTGACTTTTCGCTTCTTGCCATAGTGTTACCGAACAGACGGTAACTAAAATATACCGAACATTCGGTAACATGTCAACAGCGAATCTTGTTTTTGTGGGATTATTCGCCTAAAACAAAAAACTGGACTCCCGTTGGCAACCTGCCCCAAACATCGCAGTGAGCAAAGCTCAGGCGAGTTTGTGTCAGAACGCCAACTCCGTCCTGTTTTTTGCATTTTTGTGCACTCCCAAAAGCATGATTCACTGTTTTTGCATTGACGCGGCCCTTTCTCGGAATTCTTCCAGGTCTTTACACTTTAATTCTTCGGCCCGCTTGAATTCGGCTTCTGATTCTTCGCTCTGGCCGTTTGCGGCGTAGGCTACGGCTAGGTTTGCGTGAATCACGGCTATTTTTGGTTCGTATTCGGCGGCTTTTTTCAGGTTTTCTACGGCTTCTGTGTATTTTCCCTGGCCCAAATAGAGAGCGCCAAGACTTGCCAAAGCTTCGCCTTTTTCCGGGTTCAGCTCTACAGCTTTTTTGTAGGCCAGAACCGCATCATCGTCCCGCTTCAAAAGATGATATGTCATTCCTAGAGAAACAAGATTCCGGTAATCAGGGTGAAGCTCCGCACTTTTTTCCTGATAAATCACCGCATTTTCCAAATCATCCTGTTGCAAATAAATTGTTGCGATAAAATTGTAAATCAGTTCCGGGGAATAGTTTGATTCTTCTTCTAGAGCGGCCTGAAAAAGATTAAGTGCCTCTTCATAATTCTGAGACTGATAGGCTTTCATGGCTCGGCCAATGGTTAAATCACCGGGTTTTGAACATGAAAAAAAGAAAAGAGACAGGGAAAACAAAATAGTGAATTTCAAAAAGTTTCGCATACAATTAAGATAGCAAAAAAAAGATTTTCTTCCAATAAAATTACCAGGGCAAAGGCATTATAACTTTTTCTGCACAAAAAAATGGCTCCCGGTCGTAAAAACGACTTGTTGAAAACGCAGCACTGCCTGAAAAACACATTGACCTTAAAAGCTTTGTCTTATATTATTTACTATGGTAGATTTTTGGGTTTCCCCGAATCGAAATAATTTTTTGGAGGATTTTTCAGAATGGCTGAATTCAAAATGAAGGATTTTGACCTTACTGGCAAAATTGCTTGGGTTACAGGTGCTTCTTACGGCATCGGTTTCGCAATCGCAAAAGCGTTCGCTGCAGCTGGCGCAAAAATCGTTTTCAACGACCGCGGACAGGAACAGCTCGACAATGGTCTCAAGAACTATGCAGAAGCTGGTATCAAAGATGTTCACGGATATATCTGTGATGTTACAGACGAAGCTGCTGTTCAGGAAACAGTAAAAAAGATTGAGAAAGATGTCGGCGTAGTCGATATTCTCGTAAACAACGCTGGTATCATCAAACGAATTCCAATGATTGAAATGAAAGCAGAGGAATTCCGTCAGGTTATCGATGTTGACTTGAACGCTCCTTTCATCGTTTCTAAGGCAGTTCTCCCAGGCATGATTAAAAAAGGCCACGGAAAAATCATCAACATCTGTTCTATGATGTCTGAGCTCGGTCGTGAGACAGTTTCTGCTTACGCAGCAGCTAAGGGCGGTCTCAAAATGCTCACACGCAACATCTGTTCTGAGTACGGCGGACAGAACATCCAGTGTAACGGTATCGGACCTGGATACATCGCAACTCCACAGACAGCTCCTCTCCGCGAAAAACAGCCAGATGGCAGCCGACATCCGTTCGACCAGTTCATCTGTGCAAAAACACCGGCTGGACGCTGGCTCGACCCAGAGGAACTCGCAGGTCCTGCAGTATTCCTGGCTTCTGACGCATCAAACGCAGTCAACGGCCACATCCTCTATGTAGACGGTGGTATCCTCGCTTACATCGGAAAGCAGCCATCATAAACAAAAATACATCCGTGTATTTTTGTTTATGTACGAGAAAATTCTGTTCACCTTCGGCAAACAGAATTTTCTCTCGACATTGCTCCCGCCTCCATGCGGGAGGATTAATATTATCCACCTCTGTTTGGGGGTGGATTTTTTTTGCAAGAGCCACAAAATG
>DLYJ01000039.1 GCA_003447785.1 Treponema sp. | reverse complement strand
ACAAAAACAACACTTATCAGAAACTTGCAAACGAATATACAAAAAAGGCTCAGAACGCTCTTGATGCAGGTGATTATGTACTTGCAGAAGAATACGCTGCAAAGGCAGAAGAAAATGCTGCACTTTCAGAAGCCTTCATCAAAAAGATGCTCGCAAAGAGTGACGCAGACGCCGCAATGAAAGCAGCTTCTAAAAAGCTTGACTATGCAAAATCTGTAAAAGCAGACAAAAACTTCCCGATGGCATTCTCTGCCGCACAGAAGTCATACGCTTCTGCCCAGGAATCTTACGATGCAGAAGACTATGTAACTGCTTCCGCATACGCAAAACAGGTTCTGGACTCTCTTGCTGATGTAAAGGAAATTACTCCGCTTCCACAGTACTACATTGTCCGCCCTTGGGCAGAAACAAAAGACTGTTACTGGAATATTTCCGGACGCAACTACGTTTACAACAACCCGCTGCTCTGGGAAAACCTGTACCAGGCAAACAAAAACAATATGCCTAAGCCGAATGATCCAAACCTCATTCTTCCTGGAATGAAAATGGAAATCCCGAGTATCACCGGTGAATACCGCGAAGGCGTTTACTCTCCTTCTAAAAAATACGACGGGTACCAGGCAACAAAATAAGGTTCATTATCGGGTAGTCTAAAGCCTGTCATTATCGGGCTTAGACCCGATAATCTTTTACTTATATTGCCTGTAAAGACTAAGTGCCGCAGCCATCAGTGCATGCGGCATTTCTTTTGCCCCTGCCTTTTTCATCACTTCTTCAACCGGCATTTCAAATGAATCCAAATATTCGTCACTGTCCAGGTGTTTACTTCCTGTCTGGACAAGGTCTTCAGCCAGAAAAACGTGGACGTGATTGCACATAAAGGCCGGATTTGGGTTCATCTTTCCAAGAAAGGTGAGTTTATTTGCCGTGCAGCCGGTCTCTTCAAGAAGTTCGCGGCGGGCTCCCTGCTCAGGCGTTTCTCCGTCGTCGATGACGCCGCCCGGAAACTCTGTGCTCAGTGCCTTTTCGCCGTGGCGCCACTGTTTTACCATGAGAAAGTTTCCGTTGTGCTTCGGAATTACAATTACCCAGTCGCGGCAGTCGATTACGATGTATTTGTGTTTTTGTCCGTCAGAGGCTGTGCTCAGAGTTTCGCTGATTGTTGCGATTGGAGTGCGTAAAAGTTCGGTTTTTGACTCTTCGGTCCAGATTAAATCCATGTCATTCAACTTGCCGCTCATAATGCCTCCGTAAAAAATCAAAACTTTACTTATCTCAAATTTGCTTTTATTATAATAATATAAAGTTTAATTTATGTTAAACATCAGTTTGGACAAAAATCAGGAGGCGTGTCATGGCTATCGTTACAATTTCAAGACAGTTAGCGTCTCTTGGTGATGAAGTCTGCACTATCGTTGCCCGAAAATTGAATTATTCACTCTACGGCAAGCGCGAACTTGAACAGAAAATTGTCCGCCTCGGCTTTCCTCAGGAAAAACTCAAAAAATACGATGAAAAACTTCCGGGCTTTTTTGCTTCCCTCAGCCGTGACCGTGACGAGTACCTTGATTATCTTCAGACCGCAATTCTTGAACTTGCCCAGACAAACAACTGCATCTTTATCGGACGCGGTTCCTTTATAATTTTGAGCGAACTTTCAAATCACCTTTCCTTCAGGATTGTTTCTCCCCACGACCTTCGTCTTGAGCGGCTCGTTCAGCAGAATGTTGAATTAAAAGCGGCCGAAAAACAGATTCAGTTTTCTGACAAACAGCGTCTTGGATTCCACAAGAGCTTTTTCAATTACAATATTGAAGATCCGTCCCTCTATCATGCCGTTTTGAACACTGGGCTTTTTAACGCCGAACAGACGGCGGATTTGATTGTAAATACGGTTAATTCAACGATTTCGCCGGATAGTGAGCATGTGTCAATGCAGCGCCTTGAGCAGATGTTGATTTGTCAGCGTATTGTAAATATGCTGGTTCTTGATTACGATTTGAATATCAATTTTATGCACGCAACTGCTTCCGGTCAGAAGATAACGCTTCACGGCTATGCAGACAGCGCCCTTACCGCCGAGCAGGCTCTGATTATCGCAAAAGCCGAGCTTCCCGATTATCGGGTTGAATCTGCAATCAGTGTTGCCCTAGAATATTAATGGGAATCTCTAGCGAGATGCCCTAATAAATTGAATTATAAAAAGTCTGAGGAATTAAAATGAGTTTTTATTCATGCCTTGTTTTTGGAATTACAAGTATCTGCCTTGGAGCCCTTGCCGGCTGCCTTATCTGTGTTATTAGCGCAAAAATTGCAAATAAAAAATACCTCCGCTCGCGTTTTGCCGTAAGTTGCGTACTTTTGAGCGTTGCGGTTGCAATGTGCGCCGGCGGCTTTGTTTTAATCAGTGACATGGCCGCTCAGATGCAGTTTGTGTTCCAGAATATTGTTTATTTTGCAGCTCTTTTTGCGCTCGGACTTTTGTGTTCGGTTTTCTGGCGCAGTGTGCTTCCCCTGTGCGTTCTCGTTTATATTCTTGCAAGCGCATTTACGGGATTTAAGCTTTATTCATTATACGGCTCAAAGGCGGATTCAATTACAGTAACGGTAACCAGAAATTCAATTCAACTTGAACGTGATAACTGCCCGGTAGACGACTGTAAAAACAAAAGCATCGTTGTAGAAGCACGCGTTCTTCCGGCTCAGTTTCTGTTCCCCCTTCCCAGGGTGTGGTACAGCACAATCGGCGTAATTGACAGTGCAGCTCAGGTTGACTGGGGCGAAAACTTAAGGTTTAACCACGCTTTTTCCGGCCCTCAATCCGACGTTATTCAAAGTGAAGGGGAAAACAAAGGTTTTGCAGAAAAAGTTCTCGGTCCGCGTAAAAATCTTCTGATAAAAATTCCGCCCCAGGATGCGGTTCCTTCAATTTACACCCTCAGTTTTAAGACACGTGGCGAAGTTCTGACATGCTCACTGAATAAGGACTTGTAATTGGAAACTCTTAGCCTTGACTTTTTGCTTCTTTGTTTAGATACTAAATATATATGAAAACTTCTAATAAATTTACATTTTCGCGTCTGGTTTTTGCACCGGTTTTCTTTTTAATTTACAATATACCGCTCTGGACCGGAAATGATTTACTTGCAAAAATTTCAGCCTTCATCATGATTCCTTTACTGGCTGTTTTTGAATTAACTGATTATTTTGACGGACATTATGCTCGCAAAAACGGAGAAGTAAGCGATTTTGGCAAGCTTTTTGACCCGTTTGCCGATGTCATGCTGAATCTGACGGTTTTTGCCTGTTCATTAAAATCAATCGACAGTTCGATGGGCTCTTACATTCCGCTTGTAATCTTTGTGTTCATCATGTACCGGGAGTTTTCTCAGAGTTTTCTGCGTATGGTAGCAACACGCCAGGGAATCGCAATCGCAGCACGCAAAGGTGGCAAGATTAAGACTGTTTTCTATATCATTTCTGGGTTTGCTTTTTTAGCAGTTGAATCTGCAATCCGCCTGGGAATACTGGATTTTTCTGCGTACTACTCAATCGTAAAATATGTATTGACCGGCTTCTTTGCAGTTTGTCTGCTTTTGAGCTATATCTCATTTATCGATTATCTTAAAAACTTTTCTTCCGTTTTTAAGAATGCGTAACTAAATTGAATTTTTTAACGAAACTGCCTCAATGGGGCAGTTTTTTTTCTTTTAAAGTAATTTCTTGTATTATATTGAATTAGATAATCTTGAATTGAATAAAAAGTGAGGTCAAAATATATTTTGAATTATAACAAATTATTTATGAAAAATATTCAAAAATTCTTGAACGACTTATTGACGAAAAAGTGGGGTTAATGATATATTCATTCTCACCCGCTGAACGGGGACGATATTTGAAAAGAAACAGGGAAGGAAGATAGACAAGACAGCAAGTCTGAGTAAATCAGATAAGTTGGAAGAGTTTCTCGAATATTAAGAAAAACTAAATGCCAGCGCAGATTGAAAAATCTGCAAGAGGTCCTTACGAATCTGTAAGGCAGTTTCCTATCAATTTAAATTGTCAGGGGACGAATGATTTATGGTAATCTTAACCACTTCGGTGGTTTGAGAATAATCATGGAGAGTTTGATCCTGGCTCAGAACGAACGCTGGCGGCGCGTCTTAAGCATGCAAGTCG
>DLYJ01000172.1 GCA_003447785.1 Treponema sp. | reverse complement strand
TATTGAATTCAATGGATGAGACGGGTCTGACCGAATCTTTTGCCGATTTTGGAGAAGCCACAAAGGATTCTTTCAAGGAATTTGTTTCAATAATTGAAGACAACAAAACCATGCTGGGTGGACACGGTCTTGCAAAAAAGGTACGGGCCATGGTTGAACAAATCCGCTACTTTGATTATCTGCTTGCAGAAAACCCAAAGTCCGAAAAGGCAGCCCGGTTCAAGTATCTGAATATTGAATCCCTGATTAACTCCATGGAAATGTGGGAAAACAACCCAGAAACCTCAGATCCAAATCTTTATAACTATTTGAATCGAATTACACTCCTCTCCCGGGACGACATGGACGACGATGACGACAAGGGCAAGGTGAACTTAATGACGATTCACGCGTCAAAAGGCCTTGAATTTCCTGTTGTGTTTATCGCAGGCTGTGAAGAAGGCCTGATTCCCCACGGACGGGCCGTGGACGAAGGCGGTCAGCAGGCTGTTGAAGAAGAAAGGCGTCTCTTTTATGTTGCAATCACACGGGCCCGGGACAAGCTTTATATTTCTGCCTGCCGCCAGCGCCGCCGCATGCAGTCTGTAGTTGAATCCCAGACAAGCCGCTTCCTGGATGAAATTCCTGCCAACCTCGTCAAATACGCTGAGCCGGAAAAGGAAGTTGACTTAAAAACTGCAGAAGATTTTTTTGCCCAGATGAAAAAAAGGTTCCAGGCGCCTATTGTTCCGGGATTCACTTACAAACCAAATTAAATAACGGAAAATTACAAAACTAAGACAGTATAAAAACCGGCAAGGTGATTATACTAGAAATATCTCAAATGGAGGAGATAAAAATGAAATTGAACAAAATCGTTTCAACACTCGCAGCAATTGCAACAGTTGCAATGTTTGCTTCTTGTGGTTCATCTGAAGCTCCTGCTGCATCTGAAGCAGCTGCAGCACCTGCAGCATCAGAAAAACCTGCAGTAGCTACAGAAGCACCAAAGTACACATTCTCTGGTGATGTTCTCAAGATCGAACTTGAAAACATGTACTATGATGAATTCCTCGTATTCGCTGATGCATCAGCATCTGGCGGTTGGGCTGGAAAACTTCTCGGACCAGATTCATTCGCAGAAGCTATCGTAACATTCCCAGCTGGTACATATGAAGGTCTCGTTAACGAAGACGCTCCAGATGGAAACCACGACGCATTCAACGTAGTAGTTGGTGACAAATACTATCGTACATTCCCTTCTGATCCACCAATCGGAACATATGAATTGACAACACGTACACCAATGAAACTTGTTTTCGATGCAGAAACAACTGTATCTGTTAAGATCGTTCAGAACGACCCTAACAAACCAAACAAACCAGGTGAAAACGGAATGAAGATTGACTTCATCCAGTTCACAAAAAAATAATCTAGTTTGATTTGAACTATACCCGATGGAATTTTCTATCGGGTATTTTTTTTGAATAAATCTCCGGAGTATATAAAAAATGGAATTAATTTACGGTATCAAGGATAAGCCTAGCTTTGGCAAAGTCCTTTTGTTTGCTATTCAGCAGCTTCTTGCCATCATGGCTGCTACAATCGCCGTTCCAGCCATCGTCGGACACGGTCTTACAGCGTCTGCCGCCCTCTTTGGCGCAGGTGTGGGAACAATCGTTTACCTGTTGTTCACAAAAAGCGCAAGCCCAGTATTTTTGGGAAGTTCATTTGCCTTTATCGGTTCAATGCTCAGTGCATTTGCAGGTGCAGCATCAGTTCAGATCGGTTACTGGGGACTCATCATTGGTGCCCTCATGGCTGGTCTGGTTTACGTAATTATCGCAATTATCGTTAAATTCTGCGGTGTTTCATGGATTGATAAACTTATGCCGCCGGTAATCATCGGACCTACAGTTGCAATCATCGGATTGAGCCTTGCTCCAAACGCAGTAGGCGACCTTATGAAAAGTACAGTTCAGGGCGGAAGTCCTTATGTAGCACTTATCTGCGGTCTTGTAACTTTGTTTGTAACAATGCTTTCTTCAACTTACGGCAAAAAAATCGGCCGCCTCATTCCATTCATCCTTGGAATTCTCGCCGGCTACATTCTTGCCTCTATCTTTGCATTGATTGGTAATCTCACTGATATGCCGTCCCTTATAGTTATCAACTATTCAGCAATCGAAAACATTAAAGGTTTCTTTGCCCTTCCTGACTTTACTTTCATACTTGGCGGAAGCGAAGGCTTAAAGGGAATTACTGGAACTTACCTGCTCACAATCTTTGCCGCTTACGTACCAGTTGCATTCGTAGTATTTGCAGAACACCTTGCAGACCACAAAAACCTTTCAACAATCGTAGGCGTTAACCTCCTGGAAGAACCTGGCCTTACACGCACCCTTCTCGGAGACGGTATCGGTACAATGGTCAGCACACTCTTTGGTGGTTGTCCAAATACAACTTACGGCGAATCAATCGGTTGTGTTGCAATCACACGCAACGCTTCTACAGTTTCCATCTGGGGATGTGCAGCCCTCTGTATTTTGTTCTCAATGATTTCTCCTCTCGTTGCATTCCTGGAAACAATTCCAAACTGTGTAATGGGCGGTGTTTGTATAGCATTGTACGGCTTTATCGCAGTATCAGGATTCAAGATGTTCCAGACTGTTGATTTGAACAAAAACAAAAACCTCTTCGTTGCATCAATCATCTTCATTACCGGTGTCGGCGGAATGGTTGTAAGTTTTGGACAGATTCAGATCCGTACAGTTGCATGCGCCCTGATTCTGGGTATTGTTACAAATGTTATCCTTTCAAAAGAATCTAACTAACCGGAATTCACTTTGAAATTGATTAACAATCAGATAGTGTTGTCTCTTGCAGGGGCAGCACTATTTTTTACCGCCTCATCATGTAAAACGCCTCCTATCCCTGTAGAAGAAGACAGAATTTCTTATTCGTATGAGCGTTCTTCTTCATCCGTTGAATTCAACGAGATCTGGGGTTACATAATGATTAAAAATGAAGACCGTTTTTCCATGGAGTTTCCCCTTTCTGATATCGGTTACTTTGCAAAAGCGGTTGACACATACAGCCGCCTTGAAGACGTGCCTTCAAAAGAAGAACACTTTGCAGACTTTACCGGAAGGGTTCATCTTGTTTCAAGTGCAGATTCCAGGGCCCAGACTCACCTTCTTTTAACGCAAAAAGAAGTCCGGGACCAGATTGTCGAAGATTTGATAAACGCATCACAGACTTACGACGGACTCCAGATTGACTGGGAACTTGTTCCTGCAAAAGACAAGGACGCCTATCTTGAATTTTTAACGATTCTCAAGGAAAAACTGGGCCAAAAATGTCTTTCTGTTGCAGTTCCTGCAAGAGTAAAAACCCTCCAGTCTGATGCCTACGATTATGAGGCAATAAATAAAATTGCCGACAGAATTATCGTTATGGCATACGATGAACACTGGTCTACAAGCGAACCCGGCCCAATAGCTTCAAACGGCTGGTGCAAGAGAATTGCTGATTACGCAAAGACAATTATTCCGCCGGAAAAACTTGTAATGGGTCTTTCTTTTTACGGAAGAGCCTGGTCTGATGACACTGAAGGAAAGCGTGCCTACACCTACGATAAACTTCAAAAGTTAAAGTATGACCGTAAAATAACTGACAAAAAAATCCTGAGAAGCGAGGAAGGAATTCCATACTTTACCTACGAAAAGCCGGTAATGATTACAGTCTGGTTTGATGATGTCAAGTCAAATACAGAACGCTGCCGGATGTATCAGGAAAATGGAATTCAAAACATTTCATTCTGGAGAATCGGTCAGGAATCAATGGAATTCTGGGACAATGTCGCTTTAAAATAAAAAATGGAGCCGTCTAATAAAGTTATTGAACTTATCAGATGCTCCAGAATTGACACTTGCCTGACTCGAACAGGCGACCCTCTGCTTAGAAGGCAGATGCTCTAATCCAGCTGAGCTAAAGTGCCAGTAAATTAAATATAACAAAAAGCGAGCCTTTTTGCAACAGGTACAGAAAAATCGCTTTTAGTTGGAATTCTTTCTGATAGGAATAATTCCAAGATCCAGTACAAGTGAATAAGATAAAGTGCAGGACGTAGTGTCATTGGCAACACCTACAGCGTAAAAATGCACGTAGTAGGTTGCCTTGTTTTCGTCAGACCATGTTTCGTTATACTTATAATCTTCATCACCATCGACGGGTTCAACATTTTCATCATAGTTTGTATCGTTCTGGTCAAAAAAGTCAAAGGAACGGTTCTTACCGCTCAGGTTCCTGTAGGGTTCAAAAAAGATTAAATCAGCATAATTCAATGATGCTCCGTTTGTATCATACCATTCGTTGGTGGCTTTGACCCAGTTATAAGTTACAG
>DLYJ01000202.1:3387-6830 GCA_003447785.1 Treponema sp. | reverse complement strand
GGAAGTTCATTCCACTACTAAAAAAGAGAGATTGCCTCACAGTGCAGTGTCATTGTATCACAGTGCACTGTCATTGCCGCACGCAGATGCGGCAATCTCAGACAAAAAAATCAGCGGTATCTTGAATTAATAATATCGTCAACTTCCTTCGCTTCGGCCTTCTGCATTTGTTGTTTCCACTGGGATTGCTGGCCGTCGCGGAGTTTTTCCAGGGCACGGACCTTATTCAATGCTTCCTGCATCAGTCTGCGCTTTTGCTCTGTAACAAGTTTTGCCTGAGCCAGCTGTTCAAGAAGCATTTCTTTTTTGCTGTCAAGGGCAAGAAGATACTGATTCATCCGGTTGAGAGTATTTAAATCCTTTAAGGTGTCAGCATACTGAATGGTCTGGACACGCTCCCGAGCAATAAGTTCAAGGGTATCCTTAATTTTTGTCTCTTCAGAAACAGCCTTGCCCAGTTCTGCCTCGGCCTTTTGCTTGAGCATTTGTCGATAATCAAGGGCTTTTTGCATTGAAAAAACAAATTTTTTCATCCGGTTTTAGAGCAGCCTTTTAAAGATTTGATGTCTGCGGGCTTACACCGCCCAGAAGATTGATTGCCTTTGCCGCATCAGCCATGGCGTTTTCTGCACCGGCTTCTGTTGAATCACCGGTTGACTGGGCATTTTCTGTTGCAACATCGTCCATTTTATTTTCGCGGATAATTTCCACGGTAGACTTTGTTTTGATTGTTGTCTCTTCTTCGCACTCTTCTTCAGGAATTTCAATTCCGCTGACTGCCGAAAGAATCTTGAGTGTGTTTTCTAGGGTACAATGGTCTGTTTCTTTCTGGGTTAAAAGGGCATCAATTGCGGCGTGTTTTTCAATTGCTTCGTCAATTTCAGCATTTGAACCTTTTTCGTACATTCCCAGTGTAATTGAATCCTTATTGTCTTCGTACAATGCGATGAGACGGCTTACCTTATCAACGGCTTCCTGAGTTTTAGGGCCTGTAACACGATGCCACAGACGGCTGATACTTGCCATAATATCGATAGCAGGATAATGACGTTCCTGGGCAAGTTTACGGCTCAAAACAATGTGTCCGTCCAGGGTACCCCGAACCTTATCCGAAACAGGTTCATTCAAATCATCACCGTCAACGAGAACCGTGTAGAATGCGGTAATACTTCCCTTTGAATTTGTACCGCTTCGTTCAAGAAGTTTTGGAAGCATATCCCATACACTTGCAGGATAACCGCTCTGAGTAGGAGGTTCTCCTGTTGCAGTTCCGATTTCCCTCTGGGCGTGGCAGAAACGGGTAACACTGTCCATCATGAGCATTACGTCTTTGCCTTGGTCACGGAAGTATTCGGCAATTGCCGTGGTAGTATAGGCTGCACGCATACGGCAGATTGAACTCTGGTCGCCTGTGGCAACAACTACCACAGAGCGCTTCATTCCTTCTTCTCCAAGGTCGCGTTTGATAAAGTCCATAACTTCGCGACCACGTTCGCCAATCAAACCGATTACATTGATATCAGCATTTGTGTTGCGGGCAATCATTGACATGAGGGTGGACTTACCTACACCGGAACCTGCAAAAATACCCAGGCGCTGACCTTTACCGCATGCAAGAAGTGAGTCGATTGCACGCACGCCTGTTACAATTCTCCGGTCGATTTCTTTTCTTGTATAAGGATCCGGAGCCGAAGCGAGAATCGGATAATAACCTGTGTTTTCCAGGGGACCTTTGTTGTCGTAAGGGCGGCCCAGAGCGTCAATTACGCGGCCGAGCATTTTATTTCCAACAGGAACCTGAAGAACCTTGCCCGAAGCGACAACTTCACAGCCTGCCTGGATTCCCTTGGTTTCGCCGTAGGCCATGAGGCGCACTGTATTGTCAGAAAAACCGACAACTTCTGCCAGGATATCCTGTCCGTCAGAGTTTTTTACGGTGCACATTTCGCCGATTTTTGAATAAGGACCGTTGCATTCAATCATCAGGCCTTTTACAGCCGTTACGGAACCTGTATACAAAATGGTTTCTGTTTCTTTTACCGTGTTAATGTATTTTTCAAAAAAATCTTCCATAGCCCCCACCCCTTTTAAGTTTTATCAGTTTGTAGTCAGGCTATCGTTTTTTTGCATCGTTTTAACAGGAGAAATTTCGAGAATCTTGGTTTCCAATTCAGTGAGCTGACTTGAAATACGGGCATCGATTGCACCAAAGTCGGTTTCAACAATACATCCGCCCTTTTCAACGGAGCTGTCTTCGATTACTGTAATTCCCTTTATGTTTTCAACCTGCTGGATAAAATCAGAAATATGTTCAGTTGTAAGTTTAACGTCTTCAAAATTAACCCGGAGGGTAACGTCACCGCGGCCCTTAACCTTTTTGAGCGCCTGGAGGACGTTTGCCATAACAACCTGCTTCTGGTTTTCGCTCATAATTTTAACAACCTTGCGGCTCATCAAAAGTACAAGTTCAACAATCTGCTGTTCAGTTTCGTTGAGGATTTCTTCACGGCGGTTCATTACGCCTTCAAGAATTTTATGGCTGCGGTCAATGAGGCGGGTTACTTCTTCCTTACCGGTATCAAAGCCTGATTCCTGGCCGTTTTTATAGCCTTCGTCGTATGCATTCTTTTTAATGTCTTCTTTCTCGGCTTCGGCCTTTTCGCGGATAATTGCGGCTTCTTCCTGGGCTTTTTTAATTATTTCCTGTGCCTTCTGTTCTGCATCGTTTTTGATAATCTGAGCTTCGTCGCTCTGTCTCTTAACTTCTGCAAAGGCAGCTTCTTTTGCCTTGTTTACGATTTCATCAGCGGAAGCCTGGGCTTCTTCAAGCATCTGCTGTTTCTGTTCTTCCCAGCGTGCCTTGTATTCATCAGCTTCCCGCTGTAAATCTTCTATGGTTGGACCTGTGTATTCTGGAACTTCTTCGACTTCAACTTCTTCTTCCGGCACAACAAAATTATGAACAAGGCCAAGTTTGAATTCGCCTTCTTTCTTTTTGAGTTCTCCAGGTTGAAATAAATTTTTTGCCATTTATAGTTCCTCTTTTTTTAAACAACAAGTTCGTCTTCGCCGGAGCGGGCAATAACGATTTCGCCTGCGTCTTCGAGACGGCGGATTGTAGATACGATTTTCTGCTGGGCTTCTTCAACGTCCTTCAGGCGGACAGGTCCCATGAATTCCATATCTTCCTTAAGCATACTTGCGGCACGCTTTGACATGTTTCGGAAAATTTTGTCCTGAACTTCCGTATCCACAGACTTGAGGGCCTTTGCAAGTTCCTGAGTATCGACTTCGCGGAGTACCTTCTGAATGGCACGGTCGTCCAGCATAACAATGTCTTCGAATACGAACATTCGCTTTTTGATCTCTTCTGCCAGGTCCGGATCGTCTTCTTCCAGGGATTCGATAATTGACTTTTCAGAAGAACGGTCAACAAGGTTGAG
>DLYJ01000202.1:0-3335 GCA_003447785.1 Treponema sp. | reverse complement strand
ATTTCAACGATGGATTCAACACCACCGGCTGCAGTATAGTCTTCTGAAGACAGAGTAGAAAGTTTCTTTTCAAGAACGCGTTCAACTTCGCGCAAAACGTCCGGAGATGTACGGTCCATGGTTGCAAGACGCTTTGAAACTTCAGGCTGAATTTCAGGAGGAAGGTTCTGAAGGATAACAGCGGCCTTTCCAGGTTCAAGATAAGCCAAAATCAAAGCGATTGTCTGCGGATATTCCTGCTGAATAAAGTTTAACAGGTGAGCCGGGTCCGTACGGCGGATAAAGTCGAATGGACGAACCTGCAGGCTTGAAGTAAGGCGGTTGATAATATCGATTGCCTTCTGCGAACCCAGGGATTTTTCCAGAAGTTCGCGGGCGTAGTCGATACCACCTGTAGAAATAAAGTTCTGTGCATTCATCAGTTCCTGGAATTCTTCCAGAACCTGATCCTTAAAATCTGCGTCTACGGTTTCGAGACGGGCAATTTCGAATGTTAAAGTTTCAACTTCATCTTCGCGAAGATGCTTCATGATTTCTGAAGAAACATCACTTCCGAGAGAAACAAGAAAGATTGCGGCTTTCTGACGGCCGGTTAAACTCTTATAATCTTTTGCGCCGCCTTTTTTACTTCCTGCAGGTTTTAAGCTGCCAGGTTTTGCGGCCGGCTTTGGAGCCGAGGCTTTTTCATCTGCCATCTGCCTATTCCTCCATCAACCATGTGCGGATGAGCATTGCAACATCTTCCGGATGTTCCTTTGCCATTGCAATTGCGTTTTCCTGAAGTTCCGCACGCTTGCGCTCTTCGACAGACATGGTAACTTCCATGCCGTCCTGTTTTGCATCCCAGAGGGCCTTTTCGCGTTCTGCCTGCTGACGTCGCAGAAGTTCTTCCTCGCGGAGTCTCTTGCGTCGTTCAAGTTCACGGCTGATAAATCTGAAGATAATGAATGCGAGAAGAACAACTGCAGTTCCAGCCAGAAGCAGGAGAACTGTACGGCGTGTCTGCTGTGCCTTAAAGTAGGCAATTTCTTCTGCTTCCCATTCATTGTCGCGCGGGATGCCAAAACTTGTAATGGTTACGCTGTCGCCACGCTTTTTATTGTATCCGATTGCATCCTGAACAAGAGAAGTTACCTGTTCAACTACAGTCGATGATACAGGATAATAAACACGGAAGAATTTTCCTATGCTTATACGATAATTATCGGGAATAATATTCTCAGAACGACAATATTCGCGCAATTGTTCGATATTCTGGTCTGTTACGACAATCGGATTGCGGTTTTTATCAGTCTGAGTTTCCCATTTACCGTCAATGTTGGCAGATGCCGTAATTCTCAACAGGGTCGAATTCTGATCTGTGTGACGGATTTCTGTGTTTACAACATTGTTCTGTGTTACGCCTGTTTCGGTTGATTTACCGATAACATTTGACATATCAGAGTAAACGGGAGGGTTCTGGCCTTCAACTCCTGCAGGTCCTTCCGGATTGTAGCCGGTTCCTGTCCATTCCTTTGTTACAGTCTGAGAAGAGATCGGGAGGTAATCCCTCTTTTCGGTTGTATCGTAAGGTTTGTCCGGGTCCTGCTCGGTAATCATTACCGGAGTATAAATGGTCTGGTCGCGTGTAACCTTTGACATGTCCTTTTCAATTTTGATGTTAAGGTCACGTACGCGTTCTGCGCCGTTAAAGTTTTTCTGCAGGAATTCAAGAACTTTTTTGCGAAGTTCAGCTTCTTCGGCAGAAATCTGTTTGGCTTCTTTTTTAAGGTTATCAATACGCTCGCTTTCTGCAAGGCCTTCAAAATCATTGAGAACGTTACCGTGATTGTCCTGGAGGGTAAGGTTTTCTGCGGTAAGTCCGACAACAGATCTTAAAATCAAATCCTGCAGACCCTTTAACTGCTTGCGGTTGTTCATCATGTCGCTGTTAGGTCTGAATGTAACGCTGACAGAACATGTAACTGGCTTCTGATCAGTAGAAAAGAGTTCTTTTTTTGGAGCGGTTACGATAACATTTGCATCTGCAATGTCATCGATTGAGAGAATGTGCTGTCTTAACTGGCGTTCCTGGGCACGCTGAAGTTTGACATTACGTTCAAAGTCGGTTTCTGACCAGCTTGTAGTGTCAAAAATGTCATATGCATCTACGTTTTTTGGAACAAGACCTTCAAGAAGCAGAGTGGACTTCATCTTTTCGGCAACATCTTTATTGTCGACGATGATAAGACCGTCCTGATTGACAGAGTAATTTACTCCGGCTTCATCAAGTCTGAGTGTGATGGCATCGCGGGCATCTTCATCCCGGATAACAGTTCTAAAGAGCGGAACTCCTGTCGGTGCAGAAGAAACCCTGAACATTGCAACAACAGCAATGATAATTGCAACGACAATTCCGATAAGAATTGCCTTTTGAACAGGTTTCCATTTTGCCCAAAGTTCCTTTAAATTGGCAATGGTATTTTTAAGCCATTCGTTCATCTGACCCTCCCGTGAACGAATTTCTAATGAAAATTAAATTCAAATAATTATAGCATACATTCCGAACAAAGAAAAGCAAAATTTTAATTTTCTGTTTTTTTTGACAGAATTCAGGCATAATCTGTGCTATTAACGGGTTGTCTGGATTTCCTGCCAGCCGGTTAAGAGTCTGTCGATTACAGTCTGTGCAAGGTTCAGTGACATCTGAGCCTTAGCCATTGCAGTTGTAACATCGTGTACATCAACTGAATCCGGATCAGTTACAAGCTGTTCCTGAACACGGCCCAGATCAAGCTGATTGTCGTTTACTGTGTTTACGGCTTCGAGAAGATAAGATTCAAAAGTTCCGGCCTTTTTAACCGGAGAAGTTTCTTTATTCTGACTTGGAAAAACCGGTGTAAGTGGTGCAGTACCTGAGTGCGCAGGATTTGTGCGAATCATTTCAGGACCTGCCATAATCTGCATTACATTCATTCAATTATCCCCTTATCAGAAATTTTATATCAAAAAATTTACTGTGTAAAGACCTAAACTCTTCCGATTTCCAGGGCTGCACTGAACATGTCCTTTGCACCCTGAATTACAGTTGAGTTAGCTTCGTAAGCGCGGCTTGCACTTATAAGATTTACCATTTCATTTACGATATTAACGTTGGGATATTCAACATAGCCCTTGTTAGGACCGCTCTGAATGGCATCCGGGTTTGTCGGGTCATAAACCATACGGCCCTGTGATGTATCCTTTTTGATTTCGCGGACACGAACGCCTTTTCCGGGACCGTTATCCTGTTCAGCATTAACAAAAGGCATGCGCCATGTGGGATGGGCACTTGCGATTGGTTCAAGAATAACCAT